>NZ_JCAQIA010000001.1:0-243172 GCF_059621085.1 Halochromatium sp. NSM3
CCCAAGGATCTCATCCTTGGCCGCGTCGGACAGCCCCTGCTCCGGCCAGAGGATGGCGCCGGGCGAGACGCCGTTAACCCGCACCTCGGGGCCAAGCTCGCGCGCCAGTGTCTTCACCATCATCGCATTACCAGCCTTGGCGATCGAATAGATCGGATGCGCCTTGAGCGGGCGCTGGGCGTGGATATCGACCAGATTAACCACGGCCCCATGGCTCGCGCGCAGCAGCCGGGCGGCGGCGCGGGCGAGAAAAAAGGGCCCCTTCAGATTGGAGCCTAGCAGCTCGTCCCATTGTGCCTCGGTGGCGTCGTCGACCGGCGTCGGGTAGAAGCTGGAGGCATTGTTGACCAGCAGATCCAGGCGCCCATGATAGGCTTCGACCTCGTCGAGTAGTGCCGGCAGGCGCGGGATGTCGCAAAGATTCGCTTGCACTAACTGCACCGAGCCCTGGCGCTGAGCCTGTAGTTCCTTCTGCAAGGCTTCGGCGGCCTCGCGCGAGCGATAATAGTGCAGCGCCAGATCGGCGCCCTCGGCGTGTAACAGGCGTGCAATGCACGCGCCGATGCGCTGCGCCGCGCCAGTGATCAGCGCGACCTTGCCGCTGAGCGAGGCGGATGTCGGGGGGGTTGAGGGCGAAGTCGTTTGAGCGGTCACAAGGCGTCTCCGGCGGTCCCGTAAATGAGTGATGATGACTGTCTTGAGATGATGATGGACGTTTCCGATCCGGCCCACACCCAACGCGCGGCCCTCGAAGCCCTGATCCGCCGCGAGATCGACGCCGCCGGCGGTCGGCTGGCGTTCGACCGCTTCATGGACCTGGCGCTCTACGCGCCGGGGCTCGGCTATTACGTCGCCGGCGCCCCGAAGCTGGGGGCGACGGGTGATTTTGTCACCGCCCCGGAGATCTCGCCGCTGTTCGGGCGCGCGCTCGCCGTCGCCTGCCGCGAGGGCTTGCGCGCCCTCGAATCCAGGACCGAAGACGGCGGCGACCTGCTCGAATTCGGCGCCGGCAGCGGCGCCCTCGCGGCCGAGATCCTGACCGCCCTGGCCGCAGACGGACCACTGCCGAGGCGCTATCTGATCCTGGAGCCGAGCCCAGATTTGGCCGAGCGGCAGCGTCGCACCCTCAGCGACCGTGTGCCCGAGCTGTTCGCGCGTTGCCACTGGCTCGAACGCCTGCCGGCATCGTTCCAGGGCGTCATCCTCGCCAACGAGGTGCTAGACGCGATGCCGGTGCATCGTTTCCAGATCGGCGCACACGGCCAGATCCAGGAGATCTGCGTCGGCAGCGAGGGCGAGCGTTTCATCGAGGTGCTCGCGGAACCCGCCGCGCCCGCGTTGCGCGAGGCCGTCGCCACGCTGCACGCCGCCGGTGTCGCCACCCGGCCGGGCTATCGCTCCGAGGTCAACCTGCGGCTCGCGCCCTGGGTCCAGGCCCTTAGCGCCCGGCTCACCGCCGGCCTGCTGCTGGTGATCGACTATGGCTACCCGCGCGCCGAGTTCTACCTCGATGAGCGTGACCAGGGCACCCTGATGTGTCACAGTCGCCATCGCGCGCACAGCGATCCCTATCGCGATCTGGGCCTGCAGGATATCACCGCGCATGTCGATTTCAGCGCCCTAGCGGCGGCCGGCCGCGCCGCCGGGCTGCGGCTCGCCGGCTATACGACCCAAGCCAACTTCCTCATCGGCTGCGGCATCGATGCTCTGATCGCCGAGGCCGGCGCCCAGAACCCGATGGCGATGCTGGCGCTGACCGCCGGCGCCAAGCAGCTGCTGTTGCCGAGCCTGATGGGCGAGCGCTTCCAGGTGCTGGGACTCTCGACGGGGCTCGACAACCTCGAACTCAGCGGCTTCGCGGTCCGCGACCTGAGTGACCGGCTCTGAGTGCGAGCACCGCCGTGCGCGCCCAAGCGCGCCGAAGCGGCCTCGGCCTCAGCGCAGATAGGTCGGCACGATGGTCTCGATGTCGCTCGGATGGATACCCAGCTCGAGCAATCCAGCGTGCTTGCCGCAGGTACTCGGGATCTGCATCGACTGGTAATTGTCCATCGTGAACGGCTTGCTGGGCAGGCGCTCGAACAACTGGGCCTGCCAGCGCGAGGCGCGATCGTTGAGGCCGATCAGCAGACGCCGCCGGTCGATCCAATGCGCGGTCTGTTCCACTAATTCCTCGAGACTGAAGACCCGGGGGCCACAGAGGTCGTAACGCTGGCCGATGGTTTGCGGATCATCCAACGCGCGGGCGATAGCCTCGCAGACATCGCCCACCCACACCGGTGCGAAGCGCGCCTGCGGGCAGGCCAGCGGGAAGATTCCCGGCGCCAGCTCCAATAAGGACGCGAAGCGATTGAAGAAGCTGTCGCCGCGACCGAAGATCACCGATGGGCGCACGCTGGTGACCTGCAAGCCCTCGGCCCGATGCGCCAGCTCCTCGCCCGCGCCCTTGGAGCGCAGATAGGCGCTGGCACCGCGCGCGGCGTCGGCGTTCAACGCGCTCATCTGGATCAGGCGTGGCACACCGGCTGCGGCGGCCGCTGCAGTCAGCTCGCGCACCAGCTCGACATGCACCCGCTCGAAGGTCGAGCGGCCGTCCTCGTTGAGGATGCCGATCAGGTTCACGACCGCCGTGCAGCCCGGCAGGAGTTCATCGAGCGTGACCCGATCCAAGGCCGTGACGGGCTCTAGGGTCAGCTGCTCGAGCAGCTTCAGATCGCGGTGGCGATGCGGCCGCCGCGTCGGTACCAGGCAATGCCAGCCGGCCCGACCGAGACGGCCGAGCAGGTGCTGCCCGACGAAACCGGTACCGCCGAGAATACAGACTGTTTTCGCGCTCATCCACACTGTCCCTAAGGCTCAAGCAGGGGCATCGGCACCCCGAACGGTGAAAATCATGCATTATGAACGTCTATCTGGGCTTGATCCAGCGCCCCGGCTCGGCTCCGGCGCGGCACATAGAGGTCACCGCCCGGCATCCGGGCTCGACCCGACGTATCTGGAGAGATGACAGCATGGCAGTAGGTCTAGACGAAAAACTCGAACCCATTTATCAGGATGTCCTGCACCGCAACCCCGGCGAGACCGAGTTCCACCAGGCCGTGCGCGAGGTGCTCGAATCGCTCGGCCCGGTGCTGGTGAAATACCCCGAGTTCGCCGAACACAAGATCATCCAGCGCATCTGCGAACCCGAGCGCCAAATCATCTTCCGCGTGCCCTGGCAGGACGATCAGGGCGTCGTCCACATCAACCGCGCCTTTCGCGTCGAGTTCAACAGTGCGCTCGGGCCTTACAAGGGCGGGATGCGCTTTCACCCCTCGGTGTATCTCGGCATCATCAAGTTCCTCGGCTTCGAGCAGATCTTCAAAAACGCCTTGACCGGCCTGCCGATCGGCGGCGGCAAGGGCGGCAGCGACTTCGATCCCAAGGGTCGTTCCGACGCCGAGATCATGCGCTTCTGCCAGAGCCTGATGACCGAGCTGTACCGCTATCTCGGCGAGAACACCGATGTCCCGGCCGGCGATATCGGCGTCGGTCAACGCGAGATCGGTTATCTGTTCGGCCAATACAAGCGCATCACCAACCGCTATGAATCGGGCGTCCTGACCGGCAAGGGCTTGGACTGGGGCGGCAGCCGCGCGCGCACCGAGGCGACCGGCTACGGGGTGGTGTTCTTCCTCGAGGAGATGCTGAAGGTGCGCGCCGACGCGCTCGACGGCAAGACCTGCGTCGTCTCCGGTTCCGGCAATGTCGCCATCCACGCCATCGAGAAGATCCAGGAACTCGGCGGCCAGGTCATCGCCTGCTCTGACTCCAACGGCGTGATCCTCGACGAGGGCGGCATCGATCTGGAACTGCTCAAGGAGATCAAGGAGATCGAACGCCGCCGCATCAAGGTCTATGCCGAGCGCAAGCCGGACAGCCTGTATACCGAGAACGGCAGCATCTGGGACATTCCCTGCGCGCTCGCGCTGCCCTGCGCGACCCAGAACGAACTCACCGACAAGGATGCGCGCACGTTGGTGGCCAATGGCTGCATCGCGGTCGCCGAGGGCGCCAACATGCCGACCACGCCCGAGGCCATCCAGCGCTTCTTCGAGGCCGGTGTCGCCTTCGCTCCAGGCAAGGCGGCGAACGCCGGCGGGGTCGCCACCAGCGCCCTGGAAATGCAGCAGAACGCCAGCCGCGATTCCTGGTCCTTCGAGTACACCGAGGCCCGCCTGCGCGAGATTATGACCAGCATCCACAGTACCTGCTTCGAGATCGCCGACCAGTTCGGCCAGCCGGGCAACTATGTGGTGGGCGCCAATATCGCCGGCTTCCTGAAGGTCGGCCGCGCGATGGTGGCGATGGGGCTGATCTGAGGGGAGTGATTTACGGCTCGACCGGCTGATAGCACAGCAAGCGCTGCTGCACCACATCGGCGCTCAGGCGCAGGCCGGTGGCGCGCACGTCGACCACGCTGACGCTCGCCGCCACCTCGGGATCGGTCTCGGCGGGCGCGGCGATGCGTGTCGCAGCGGGCAGGCGCTCGAGCCAGTCTGGATGGTAGTGATGACCGGGTAGGCGCGGAAACAGGGCGACATAGGCGATGCCGGACTCGACCAGGTCCTGGAAGAAGTGCGAGCCGAAGGACAGATCGGGGGTCATGCCGGCGCCGATCTCGGCGACCTCGGCGATCACCGCCATGCGGTTGATGTCGGCAAAGCGGATCGGCACCCCCAGCTCGGGGCTGCTGGTCCCCCAACGGCCCGGGCCGATCAGCAAGGTCGGGCACTCGTCGCGCTCGGCGAGGGCGCGGTTGACGTCACCGACGAGCCGCCCGACCGCGTACTTTTGCGTCCGGGACAAGGCCCCATAGCGGCGGCCATCGACGCGGATCACGCGGCTGATCGGCCGATCGATATTCCCGCCCATGAAATGCCCGCAAGTGGCGAAGAACAACCGCTGCTCGGCAACCGTCTCGGGCAACTCCACCCGTTGTGTCGGCCCCAGGGTTTGCAACGGGCGGCACTGCACGAGACTGAAGCTCGGCGTGCCATCTGCGGCCAGGTGCGCGGTGAACTCGATATCGACCGGGTAGGCGTAGGCCGCCTCCAGCGTTTGCAGCATGCGCCGCAGCACCGCGCCGAAAGCGGTGCGCTCGAGCAGGGGTGTGAAGGTCACGCGCCAGACTGGCGCGCCACCGCGCGCCCGCGCCCGTTCGCTCGCCTCGCGGTCGAGTTCGGCGCACCAGGACAGGGGCCAGTGCGGCGCCAGCACCGCGAGTTCGCGCACCGAGAGCGTCCGCAGCCGGTTATCGCTGATGTCCAGCACATCGACATCGTGCTGGGAGAACTGCCCTGGATCATTGGAATCGCGAAACGGCTGCCGGCGTGGCTGATCGAGCGCGACGACGCGCGCGTGGTCGCCCTCGATGCGGTCCACGGCACGGGTTCCCAGGCCCACCACCAGCCGCAGCATGCCCGCCGCCGGATCCAGATCGGGCTCCCAGACGAAGAGGTTGCGCGAGACCCCGACCCCGGCGCAATCGGGCAGATAATAGCGCCCGTGATAGCGCCCGTTGACCCGCTGCAGCAGCAGCGCCATCGGCTCCTCGCGCGCCTCCAGACCACGCTGGCGGCGGTAGACTAGGGCATCGTTGCTCATGGTGCTGGCGAACACCTGGCGGATCGCCGCCTCCAACTGCTCGAGGCGCTGGTCCGGCGAGCCCTGGTTGACGCAGAAGACACTCTCGTACTTGCCGGCGAAGGCGTTGCCGAAGCCGTCTTCCAGCAGGCTGCTCGAGCGCACCAGGATCGGATACTGCCCAAAGTGATCGAGCATGCGCTCGAGATCCAGGCGCACCTCCTCGGGCAATTCGCCTTGCCGCAGATCGGCGTGCAGGGTCTCCGCCTCCGCGAAATAACCCTCCGGCGTGCGCTGGCGCATCAAGCGCGTCCACCAGCCGTTGTGTACCAGGTAGGAGTAGTAGACATCGGAACCGAGGTAGAAGGAATCATGCGGTTCCAGAATGGGCGCCCAGAACGCCGGATCATCGCGCTCGAGGATACGCCGCGCGAGCAACATGCCGACGGCCTTGCCGCCGATAAAGCCGCTGCCGATCATGCGCCCGCGGATGGCGACCAGATCCTGCAGATCGAGATGCCGCCGGGCCAGGTCAAGCACCTGCTCGTCGCGGCTGATGAGCACCCGATAGAGCCGGTCGAGCACCTGCGCGCGTTGTGCGCGCGGCGCCTCGCGCGCGGCGAGTTCCGAGGCTTCCAGAAACAGCCGGTCCCAATAATCCATCTGACAGGCGCTTTCGCTGTCGCGCCGCAGCAACGCCGCCTGCAAGCGCGTCGCCGCTGTGCTGTCGGCAACGGGCGTGAAGTCGCCGTTGTGGTGGGTGTGCGGCAGGAACATGGTCGGCGATTGCCGGCCGCTGACCTTGACCGGCTGCAGATAGCGCGCGTTGTCGGCATGGCGCACATCGATCAGCACCTGAGTGGTGTCGCGGATGCGCGCCATGGTGCGGTGCGAATGCGCCTGCGACAGCAGCCCGAAGTAGGCAACGGTGTCGAGTTCGTATAGATAGGGGCAGACCACCCGAAACAGGTTGCCGACCATTAGATCGGTGGCCCAGGCCGAGAGCAGATCGGACAGGCAATCGAAGACGTAAAACGCGCCCTGGCCGTGATCGGCGATCAGCTGATAGACATGGCGCGTGAAGGCCTCGAAGCCCTGCAGGGCATCGACGCGCACGCGCCGCACCGAGGGCCCCGGCGCGATCAGCGGCGCATGGCGCCCGAAGCGGACATAGATGACCGCACGCCCCTGGGCCGCAGCAGCGGTGACGAAGGGCGGAACAAAGTGGCGATAATCCTCGATATCATCCACGCGCCAGACGACATTGTCGCCCAGGCGCAGACCATCGAGCACACGGTCCAAGCCGTCTAGGCCGGTCGAGATGAGATCGCCAGCCTGTCTCGTTGCCTTCGTCCTCTCGCTCCCGCTCATCTGCGGCACTCATCGCCCAAACACGCGCTCATCATCGAATCGACCCTCATGCCTCACCCCCTCAAACCGACACGCACCGAGCACCATTGACTCCCCTCGCTCTCATCGCTTACGTGGCCACTGGCGCGCTCGCCGGCCTCCTCGCCGGGCTGTTCGGGGTCGGTGGCGGGGCGATCATCGTGCCGGCGCTGCTCGCCCTCTTCGCCTGGCTGCCGTTGCACGGCGACTGGGCGCCGCATCAAGCCGTCGCGACCTCCTTGGCGACCATTATCGCCACCGGCTCGATCTCGGCCTATTCCCATCATCGGCGCGGCGCCGTCGACTGGAGCCTGTTTCGTTGGCTTGGCACCGGGCTCTTGCTCGGCGCCGGTTTCGGGGCGTTCGCCGGCGCCTGGATCGCCCCACTCTGGTTGCAGCGTCTGTTCGCCGGCTTCCTGCTCTATGCCGGGCTGCGCATGCTCTTGCGCCCGGCTACGCCGCGCCCGCGTCTGCGACCGGGATCGACACGACTGCTCGGCGCCGGCCTTGGCTTCGGAACCTTGTCCGCCCTGCTCGGCGTCGGCGGAGGGATTCTGGTGGTGCCCTTTCTCGCCCGTCACGGGGTCGCCATGCGCCACGCCATCGGCACCGCCAGCGCCTGCGGCGTGCCGATCGCAGCCGCCGGCACACTGGGCTTCGTGCTCTCGGGCTGGCAGCAGAGCGGCCTGCTCGCACACAGCCTCGGCTTCGTCTACTGGCCGGCGGCGCTCGCCATCGTCAGCACCAGCATGCCGTGCGCCTCTCTCGGCGCGCGCCTAGCGCATCATCTGCCCACCGCGACCTTGAAACGCCTCTTCGCGGGCCTGCTGATCCTGGTCGGCCTCGGCTTGCTCGTCGGCTGAGTTCAGTTCCCGCTGCCGCTCCGGGGCAGATCCCAGCTCGGTGCCTCGAGCCAAAGCCGCCGATAGAGATAGGTGTTGCCAGCGGCATCGCGCATCACCAAACGCCCTTGCTGTTCGGCCAGCTCATAGGCGCGCACACTCTCGGTGGTGGGCTCGTAGAAGGCGATGCGCTCACCACGGCGCTGGAACAGGCCCTCGATATGCCCACCCTGAGCCGCA
The DNA here is from genome assembly GCF_059621085.1 of Halochromatium sp. NSM3. NCBI lineage: Bacteria > Pseudomonadati > Pseudomonadota > Gammaproteobacteria > Chromatiales > Chromatiaceae > Halochromatium > Halochromatium sp. NSM3. Next base: position 8,097 of record NZ_JCAQIA010000001.1, read on the forward strand.
TGCAACCGAAAGCGCGGTTGGCGCAGGATCATCAGCCCACCGTCGCGCCCCTCCCAAATCCCATCCAGTCGGCTGCCGCTGCTGGCCCACGGCCAGCCTCCGTTCGCGGCGAGGGCGTCCGTCATGCCGTGCATGCCGAAGGCGGTGATCGGATCGGCGAAGCTGTTGTAGCCTGGCATCTGGCTCCAGGGCATCTGGCCACCACCGAACGGGCTCATGCCCGGCATCATCGAGGGCATGGACGAGGCGGGCGCATCGCCATCGCTATCGAAGAGTCCCATCGCCTCCATCATCCGCGCCATCGCCTGGGCCATGGCATCGGCCGCGTCGCCAGCGGTGGCGGGTGCGGGAACGAGGGCCGACAGGCTCAGCACGACGGCGATGAGGAGAGAAAAACGCATGAGGCTGCAGCGATAGAGGGGAGCAGTTAGCAGGGGGAAGTGGGAAAAGAGCGCGTGGCGACGAGGGTAAGACCCCGTGGGGGTTCAGGATAACAGAGCCGTGAAGGATCGATCAGCGTCTCCCGCTCAGGACAGGGGCCGGGGCACGGGTCTGGTCACGGACCAGGGCTGCGTCAAGGCACCGGACGCAGCAAGGCGCCGACCCGCAACGGCTCCAGCCCGAGCCGGTGCCGATAGATGACGCGATAGGTCAGGACGCGACGCGCGTATTGGCGCGTCTCGGCATAGGGGATCTCGGTCATCCAGAGGGCACCCGGTATCGGCGCCTCCGGCAGCCAGCGGCGCACCGCCGTTGGGCCGGCATTGTAAGCGGCGCTAGCGACCAGCGGATGACCATTGAAGCGATGCTGCATCTCGGCCAGGTAGGTCGTGCCGAGTGCGATGTTCAATGCCGGGTCGATCAGATCCGGTCGCTCCGGGGGCGGGCGGCCAGTCTTGCTCGCGACCTCACGTGCGGTGGCCGGCATCAATTGCATCAGGCCGATGGCGCCAGCATGCGAGGCGGCGCCGGGCGCGAAGGCGCTTTCCTGACGAATGACCGCGTAGACCCAGTCCAACGGCAGCCCCTGCTCGGCGGCGGCCTCATGCACCAGCGACCGATGGGCGAGCGGGAAACGCAGCTCCAGATCGTCCCAGTAGGCGGCGCGCGCCAGGGTCAGGATCGACTCGTTCACCAGCCCGAGCCGGGCCGCAGCGGCCGCCGCCGCCAGCCGTTGCTCGCGCGACATCGAGCGCGTGAGCGCGCGCCATTCGCGGGCCACATCCTCATCGCGGCCGAGCACTTGCAAGGCCTGAATAGGCGCGATCGTCTCCGAGGCGAGGAGCGCCTCGACCGCATCGGCGGCGACCGGGATCGGCTGGTGATCTAGGGCCAACGGGCGCCCGATCAGTTCCGCCGAGAGAAAGCCCCACAGGCTGCGCTCCCCGGCTGTGGAGGCGAAGGCATGCGCGGCCGCCGCGCGTTCGGCCGCGCTAGTCGCGACCCGCATCAGGGCCTGACCGCGCCAGTAGCGCCATTTCCCAAGTTCGTCGGCCGTCGCCGGCAATCCGCGCGACCAGGCGGCGAGCCGCGACCAGGCGCGGGCGCGCAGGGCCGTTTGCAGCCGCGCGAGCTGCAGATCGATATTGTCATCACGCGGTTCGAGGCGCGCCAGCGCATCCAGCCCGCGCGCGTCCCCGGCCCGCACCAGCGCCTGGCCGACGGCAGCGTCGGCGCGCTCGGCGAGCGCCGGTGGGAGGGTCTCGGCCGCCGCGATCGAGGCTCTGAGCAGCTCGGCCCACTCCGGCGCGCGCTCGGCGAGCCGTTGCAGGCCATGCACCAGGATATGCTGGCGGCGCGTCGCGTCCGGAATCCGCGCGGCGGTGAGTGGTGCCTCGAGCAACTGTTCCGGGCGTCGATGCACGTCCACCAACCGCTCGAGCCAGGGCTGCTGTGCGCTGGGCAGATAGCGTGCCTGATAGGCCGCGACGCCGGCGTTGTCGTGCGCCAAGGCGCGTTCGACGCGCGCCCAGACCAGGTCGCTCTCGAGCCCGCCGGCGGCGTACCAGGCGGCGAACAGCGGATCGCACGCCGCCGGCAGCGAGCGCGCGGTCAGATACAGCTCGGCCAATCCCGCGAAGGCCTTGGCCTCACGACCGGCTGCGTGCCCGATCACGCGTCCGGTCATGCGCCCGGCTTCGCGCCCAACCTCACGCTCAGTCGCAAGGAGGGCGCGTCGATACCAGCATTCGCGCTGCGTCGAGCCATCATCGACGTAGTCCTCGAGGTAGTCCGTCCAGCGCCCCTCGCGCGCGAGCCGCGCCAGCCATTGGTGCCGGATACGCTCGGCCGGAACGCTGCCCGGGTAGCGTTCCAGGAAGGCCCGCACCTCGGACGCCTCGGCGCGACCGATGCGCTTGTGCAACTCGGCGCGCAGCAGCTCGGCTTGCAGCGGATGGCCTGCGAGCGTCGCCGTCAACTGCTCGAAGGTCTCCTGCTCGCCGGCGTCGAGGGCCGCACGCGCGGCATCGAAACGCACCGCGTCCGGGACTTGGATCGCCGCCGCTGCGGCATACTGCTGCTCAAGCTCCGATGGCCGCTCCAAGGCGCCCGGCAACGCCCACAGCAGTAACGCGAACAGCAGGGCTTGGGCGACATGGCTAGACCACCCACGCCGCGCCCGCAGCCGGACCGGTGGCGATGCCGGCTGCGATCTCGACCGCGATGCCCGTGGCGGTGAATGCGCCCGGCCGTTCGCCGCCATCAGATCCGTCTCGACCATGGATTTCGACTCCGGCCCGATTGATTTGCGACGAATCGCGTGCATCTGTCCTCCTCGGAGACCGCCCAAACAGCCGAGCTAACCCGCATGTCAGCCGACGCACACCCCGATATTCCCACGCTGAGCGCACTCCTGCGCGAGATTGCGCGCGATGAACTCATGCCCCGCTTCGCCCATCCAGATGCCCGCGAGAAGGCCGATGGCAGCCTGGTCACCGACGCCGATCTCGCCGTGCAGCAGCGCTTGGTGACGGCGCTCGCCGAACGCTGGCCGATGATCCCGCTGCTCGGCGAGGAGATGTCCAGCGCCGAGCAACAGCTCCTGCTCGCCGACCAGGACGCCGCCCTTTGGTGCTTGGACCCGCTCGACGGCACCAGCAACTTCACCTGTGGTTTCCCAGGATTTTGCATCTCGCTGGCCCTGCTGCGGGCCGGCCGGGTCGAGCTTGGGCTGGTGCTGGACCCGGTACGCGACGAATGCTTCAGCGCGCGGCGCGGCCAAGGCGCCCGGCTCGATGGCCAGCCCATCAGACCCTACAGCCCCGGCGAGCGTCTTGGCGACTGTCTCGCGATGATCGACTTCAAGCGGTTACCAAAAGCGCGCGTGGCGGATCTGTTCGGTGCTGATTCCTTCCGCTCGCAGCGCAATCTGGGCGCAGTCGCGCTGGAATGGTGTTGGCTCGGCGCCGGCCGTTTCCAGCTCTATCTGCACGGCGGGCAAGGACTCTGGGACCACGCCGCCGGCCGCCTGATTGCCGAGGAGGCGGGCGCCGCGACCCGATTGTACGCGCCCGGCGGCAACGCGCCAGAAGCCGCCCTCACACTCGATAAACGCATCGCCTTGGGCGCCGCGAGCGAGGATCTGCTCAGCCTATGGCAAGCGCGCGTGGCGCTGCCGATGAATCACGGCTAAGAGGCTGTCTGAAATCCGAATTGCGGCGCCTCAATACCGCCATCCCGCACACTCCAAACCGACGAGGTCTCCCGATGAGCGAAACCTTCACCAACCAGGACATGGATCTCAGCAGCGGCATCGCCGCGTTTGAATCCAAGCAATTCTCGCGTGCGGTGGGCCTGCTGGGGCCGCTCGCCGAGGCCGGCGATCCGGAAGCGCAGTATCGCGTTGCGATCATGGCGCAGAACGGGCTGGGCATGCTCGAGAATCCCATGCAAGCCTTCAAATACATGCGCGCCGCAGCCGAGGCCGGGCTCGGCGTCGCCCAGCACGGGCTTGGGTTCATGTACATGGAAGGCGAGTGCATCGATCAAGACGCGAGCAAGGCCGTGGCCTGGTTCAAGAAGGCGGCGGAGCAAGGACTGGCCGGCTCCCAGACCACCTTGGCGATGATGTACGAGGAGGGCCGCGGCGTCGAGAAGGACCCCGAGGAGGCCCGCCGTTGGTATCACATGGCGGGCTTCGACGAGAAGTAGCGCACCCACTCCCCGAGGCTGGAGGTCAGCCGGCGGCCATCAGCGGTAGGCGTCAGCGCCAAACATCAGCAGCAGCAGGCGCGACGCCGCTCGGCGGCCTCCGCCAAGCGCAGCAGCATGGGCGCCGTCTGCTCCCAGTCCAGACAGGCATCGGTGATGCTCTGGCCATAGACCAGCTCGCCGGCGACGGTGAGGTTTTGGCGACCACCGACGAGATGGCTTTCGATCATGGCGCCGTAAATACGCCCATCGCCGCGCGCGATCTGTCCGGCGACATCCTCGGCGACCCGCACCTGCTTGTCTGGCTGTTTGCGGCTGTTGGCATGGCTGAAGTCGATCATGATCTTCGGCACCAGCCCCGAATCCTGGATCGCGGTCGCCGCGATGTCGACGCTCTCGGTGTCGTAATTCGGCCGGCTGCCGCCGCGCAGGATGATGTGGGTATCCTCGTTGCCGGTGGTGGTGAAGATCGCCGAGTGCCCGTCCTTGGTCAGCGACATGAACACATGCGGGCGCGCGGCGGCATGGATCGCATCGATCGCCACCTTGACGCTGCCATCGGTGGCATTTTTAAAGCCGACCGGACAGGACAGGCCCGAGGCCAGCTCGCGGTGACCTTGGCTCTCGGTCGTACGCGCGCCGATCGCGCCCCAACTGACCAGATCGGCGATGTATTGCGGGCTGATCAGGTCCAGGAACTCGGTGCCGGCCGGCATGCCCTGGGCGTTGAGGTCGATGAGCAACTGGCGCGCCAGGCCCAGGCCCTTGTTGATCTCGAAGCTGCCGTCGAGGTACGGATCGTTGATCAGACCCTTCCAGCCGACCGTGGTGCGCGGCTTCTCGAAGTAGACCCGCATCACGATCAGCAACTGATCGCGGACCTGATCGCGGACCTCGCTCAGACGCTGGGCATACTCGAGCGCTGCGGCCGGATCATGCACCGAGCAGGGGCCAACCACGATCAATAAGCGATCGTCCTCGCCGTGCAGGATGCGTTGGATGGCCTTGCGCGTCTCATGGACCGTGGTGGCCGCCGCAGGGGTGATGGGATACTCGGCGTGCAGGTCTTTCGGGGCGATGACCTGTTTGATGGCGCGAATGCGAAGATCGTCTGTATCGTATTGCATGCTCTTTCGTGGTGCGCGCTTGTCCGCACCTTGGTCTCTAAACGCTGAATTATGCCTGTGATAGCGCCCATATCGCCATGCGCTTGGTGGCGGAATGACAAACCGTTGCTCGCCCGGCCTTGGAGCCCGATTACTGATGCCCCAGCGCCAGAACGCGCGGCCAGGTAGAATCCCGCGCCTTTCATCCACCACCGGTTGGCTAAGATGCCTTTGGGCCTAACCTTTGCTTAAGGCTGAGGCACTCACGGATCGAGTCCTGAGCAACCAGGGGCCGGAGCCCCTCCCTGCGCCCGCTGTTCACTCCAAGCCATGACTTGTGCCCACCCCGCCACCCGGCGCTGCCGCTAGGATTCGCATGACCGCATCTCAGACACCATCAAACCGAAGCCGCCACGCTCCCAGGATTCCATCATGACGGACCGCCCACCACCGAAGGTGCGTAACGGCTTGACCGGCGGGCGCCGCAGCGCCCGTCGATCGACCAAGCCAGAGACCGCCCAGCGGGGCGGCAACCGCAGTGCTCAAGAGTTTTCCGACTGGGCTGAGGAGATCTACACCGCCCCCCCCGGCAGCCGCCACCGCGAGGACGTCGACGCCCAGGTTACGGTCAGCACGCGCTTGCGCAAGCCCAGGGTCCATCTCACCGCCCCGAGCACGGTGCCCTATCTCGATCTCAAGCGCTACATGGGCCGCTGGTACGAGATCGCTAGACTGCCCTACTTCACCCAGCGCCGCTGCACCCAGGACGTACAGGCCGATTATCGGCTCGGTGACGACGGCGTCGTTTATGTCACCAATCGCTGCACCCATGCCGATGGTGGCATCGGTACCGCAAAAGGCATCGCGCGGGTGGTCGATCGCGGCAGCAACGCGCGCTTCGAGATCAGCTTCCGCATGCTCTACGGCGTGCATGTGCTCTGGGACCATTATTGGGTGATCGGGCTCGGCGATGAGTACGAGTATGCCCTGGTCGGGCAGCCGTCGCGCCGCCGCGGCTGGGTGCTCTCACGCGAACCCGAGCCGCCCGAGGCCGAGGTCCAGCAGTGGCTGGCCGAGTTCGCCGACAAAGGGTTCCCGGCCGATTCTTTTGAGCGCACGCGCCAGACGAGCGCCTCGAGACAGGCCTGAGCCGCAGCGCATCTTGGCAATATCGATTAACGACCGCTTAACGACCTTAACGAGGTGAGCCCAAACGATGGAGCGTTCCTTCCGACTGATCGTGTCCTGCCCCGACCAAGTGGGCATCGTTGCCGCCGTCAGCGATTTCATCGCCCAGCATGGCGGCTGGATCACCGAGGCGCATCATTACTCGGACCCGGAGAGCCAGTGGTTCTTCATGCGCTATGTGGTCCGCGCCACCTCGCTGCCGTTCGGCGAGGAGCGCTTGCGCGCGTTGTTTGAGCCCATCGCCACACGGTTCGCGATGCACTGGTACCTCACCGACACGGGCATCAACCGCCGCGTGGTGCTCTTGGCCAGCAAGCAGGCGCACTGCCTCTCCGACCTGCTCTACCGCTGGCGCAGCGGTGAACTCGACTTCGATATTCCCTGCGTGATCTCCAACCACGCCGATCTGCGTGACTATGTCAGTTGGCACGGGATCGCCTATCGACATCTGCCGGTCGATCCGGCCGACAAGGCCGCGCACTTCGCCGCCGTCAATGCGGCGATCCAGGAGGCCGAAGCCGATCTGGTGGTGCTGGCGCGCTACATGCAGATCCTGCCGCCCGATCTCTGCGCGCGTTATCCGGGGCGGATCATCAACATCCATCACAGCTTCCTGCCCTCGTTCGTCGGCGCCCGGCCCTATCATCAGGCCTCCGCGCGCGGGGTGAAGCTGATCGGCGCGACCTGCCATTACGTGACCAGCGAACTCGATGCCGGGCCGATCATCGACCAAGACGTGGTGCGGGTTGGCCATCACAACACGGTCGAGGACATGGTCCGACTTGGCAAGGATGTCGAGAAGACGGTGCTGGCGCGCGGCCTGCGTTATCACCTCGAAGACCGCGTGCTGTTGTACGGCAACAAGACGATCGTCTTCGCCTGAGAGAGCCGCGCGCGCGGTCGCTGCCTATTGCTTCGGCGGCACGTAGCCCTCCGGCATCGCCGCGCCTTCGCCGAAGAAATACTTCTCCATCTGTTCTTCGAGGAAGGCGCGCGCCTTCGGGTCCATCGGGCTCAGACGATTCTCGTTGATGAGCATGGTCTGATGCTTGAGCCAATCGGCCCACGCTGGTTTGGAGACGTTCTCGAAGAGTCGCTGCCCCAGCGCGCCGGGATACGGCGGCCGATCCAGCCCTTCGGCCTCGCGGCCGAGCTTCACACAATTGACCATACGGCTCATCCGGGCTCCTCCTGTCGTGCAATGTCGGTCTCGGCTCCCAGCTCGGCGAGCAGACGAGTGATCGGCGCCGGCAACCCAAGATCGCCCGGCGCGGCCGGCTCGATCCAGGTCATCGCGGCCTCGTCAGCGACCCGCGTCGGCTCCGTTGCGAGCCGTACCTGGACCGGGCGCATCTCGAGCTGGAAGTGGCTGAAGGTATGTCGGCGCGATGGGCGCTTTTCAAGGTGCAGCACCGAGGCATCCAGGCGCGCGCGACACCATGCCTCGGCCGTCTCCTCGAGGTCGATCTCGGGTGGCGTCCAAAGTCCACCCCAGATCCCGGCCGGCGGCCGCCGCTGCAAGAGCAGCCGAGCACCGGGGTCGCGAATCAGCAGCAGTTGCACCGCGCGCAGCGGTGCCTGCTTGCGCGGCTTCGGGGCCGGATAGGCGCCGACCGCATCTAGCGCCAACGCTTGGCAATGCTCGGCCAAGGGACAAGCATGGCAGGCCGGTTTAGCGCGTGTACAAAGAGTCGCGCCGAGATCCATCATCGCCTGATTGAAGGCGCCGACGCGCGCCGCCGGCGTCAACGCCTCGGCGAGCGCCCAGAGCCTGGCCAGCACGGCGCTGCTGCCCAGCCAGCCCGAGACCGCGAAGCAACGCGCCAGCACCCGCTTACAGTTGCCGTCGAGGATCGGATGATGCTGCCCGAGCGCCAGCGAGAGGATAGCGCCGGCGGTGGAGCGACCGATCCCGGGCAGGGCCTCCAGCGCCTCGATTCGTTCCGGGACGCGTCCATGATGGTCGGCGACGATGATGCGCGCGGCGCGATGTAGATGCCGCGCGCGGGCGTAATAACCGAGCCCGGACCAGCGATGCAGCACCTCGTCGAGTTCGGCTGCGGCCAGTGAGGCCACATCCGGGAAGCGTGCCATAAAACGCTCGAAATAGGGCACCACCACCGCCACCTGGGTCTGTTGCAGCATGATCTCCGAGACCCAGACCCGATAGGGCGTCGCCTCGCGCTGCCAGGGCAGATCGTGGCGACCGTGGCGATCGAACCAGGCGAGCAGGCGACGCGCGAAGTCGTCGGCGAACACCGTGGTGGGCGTCTGCGGCGAGGCCGGAACAGCGGCCGGAAGGGACGCCGGTGAGCGAGCCGACCTCGGCGGCACGGAGCGGGCGCACGTCACTGCCCGAGCAGCCCTGGCAGGATCTGGCGCAGTCCGTCGCCGAGGCCCTTGATGCCGGTGCGCTCCTCGAGCGTCTCGAGCAGATCGCTATCCTCGCGCAAGGCGCGCCGCGCGGCCTGACCGAGCGCGGTGTTGATATCCACCTCCCAGCGCGGATCGGACCAAGGACCCTTGGCGCTGATCGGGATCGGGATGCCTTCCAGCTCCTTGATGCCGCGCCCCTTGGGCGGCTTGGTCATCACCGCCTGCAGGTCCAAGGCGATCTGCTGTGTCGGCAGTTCGAGCTGACCGCTGCCATCGATATGGAGCAGATTCGAGCGCAACTGGATATCGTCACTGCGGAAGCGGCCATCCGCGCCCCTGGCCGTCAGGCTGAGGACGCTGAATCGGGTCAGGTTCTCGGTCTCCTCGCGCGAGACACCCATGGCCCCCACGGTGCCCATGATCAACTGCCCGAGATCGACCATGGTCACGGCGCCATCGCGCACCACGACAGCGGCCTCGCCGCCGAGGGTGTCGAGCATCGCTTGCGGATCGGTGCCGCGCCCGACCAGATCCAGTTCGATCTCGGCGAGGCCCGTCAGCGGCGCTTGTGCGCGTCCATCCAGCCGCAGATCGGCCAGTAGGGCTGCCACATCGACCGCGCTCGCGTTCATTGCCAGATGAACAACAGGAGCCGTTCCGGCCTCTGCTCCTGTCGCCGCTCCCATCTCCTCTGTCGGCTCTAGCGCGCCGCCCGAGGGCTGGGATGCAATCAAGCGGGCCTCGAGCTGACCGCCATAGACATCCGCGTTCGCCTCCAGCTCGAGTGCATCCGCGAGCGCCCGCCCGCTGAGCGTCACCGGGATCTGATCCAGCATGAACGCCGCATGATCGATGACCAGCTCCGCTCCTCGCAGGCTCAGCTCGAACTGCCCGCCGACCTGGCTCAGGCTGTCAGCGGCGCCTGGTAATGCGATCGCCGCCTGCTTGCGTAGCCAGCGGCGTAGATCGAAGGGCAGCACTTGCATCTGTGCATCCACGGCCAACCCGGCAGGCGTTGAATAGAGTTCGGCGGCACCGTCGACTCGCGGCCCATCGGCGCGCAGCTCGAACGGATCGAACAGGACGCGAGCGTTCAGCAGATCGATCAGGACCTCGGTATCGACCTGAACCGGCAGGCCTTGCCCGCCAGCGGCGGCGCCCAGGCGCAGTCGCAGCGGCTGCAGTCTGACCTCGGTCAGCGGGTCGGCGAGCGTGATCTCGGCCTCGGCCTGGCCCGGCAGCGAGAACGCCGGCTGCTCGCCAGTCAGGGTGAAGGTCGCGTTCAGTTGACCACTTTGTCCAGGCGCCAGCGGGCCGGCGGTCAGATTGAGGCCGTCGATCCGTGGCATTGCGAGCCCTGGTATCGCGGGCCCTGGCAGCGCGGACGCATCCGGACTTTCAACGGGCCCGCTCAACTGACCATCGCGGATGATCAGGCGGCGAATCGGTGGCAGTGCTGGGGTGCTTGCTACGACTGTGCTGCTCGCCCCTGGCGCGCGCGTCTCTGATGCACTCGACTCGGAGACGCCAAGCGCATGCCATATCGCTGATACGGGTTGCACAACAGGCGCTGGCATCGCCGCCACTTGGCGCGTCGTCGTTCGGCTCACCGGCGGTTCGCTCGCCATCGCTTCGCTCACAGTAGCGAGCTGCTGACCAGACGCCAATGGCAGGTGCATCCGTGGCCGATCGATCAAGACCTCGGCGAGAACCAGCCGGCCACTGAGTAAGGGCCAGAGCGCGGTATCCAAACGCAGGGAATCGATCGCAATCCACACCGGAGCGCCAACGTCGGCGGTCTCCAAGAGTCGAACACCATCGAGCCGGATGCTCGGGGTCGGCAACAGGCGCAGCCGACCGATGGCCTTGATCCGGGTCGGGTACCCCAGCGACTGCGCGATCTCGGTCTCGAGATCGCGCCGCAGTTGCTGCTGATCGATCAGGCTTGGCGCCAAGAGCGCAGCGCCAAGCGCCAGCAACAGCAGCGCAAGGATAAGACCGGTGAGTCGCTTGATCCAGGTGGGCATCAGCAGGCGTCCTTTTAGTGTTCGGTGCCGCACCGCCAGCAGAGATCGAAGCTGCCGTCGACCAGCTCGCCGCAGCTGCGGCAGACCCAAGCGCTGGCCTCGGCGCGGCGTTGATGTTCGCTCAGCCAGTCTTCGAGCAGCCCCTGGGCGCGCGGCAGATCGCGATCCTCGAGCACCCAGACGCTGGGATAGATGTCGACCGGCAGCTCGCCGGCGGCACCGCTGAGATAATCGCCGAAGACACGAGCCTCGATCTGGTGCCGAGCGAGGAGATCCTGGAGCAGCTGCGCCTCGATACGGTCAGCGGCTTGATAGAGTGGCTGCATGATCGCTAGGGAAGTGGAGCGGGCGATGGGAATCGAACCCACATTGGAGGCTTGGGAAGCCCCTGTTCTACCATTGAACTACGCCCGCTTGGGCGGTCGATTCTAGAGCCAGTGCTCGACTAGGGCAAGCGGCCAGAGCCCATTCTAAAGATGCTCGGCATACATCCGCTCGACCGCGTCGCGATAATGTGCAAACACCTGGTTGCGCTTGACCTTCATGGTCGGCGTCAGCAGGCCGTTCTCGATCGACCAGGGCTCGCGCGTCAGCGCCACCCGGCGCACCTTCGCGTAGCCCGGGAAGTCGGCTAGTGCGTCGCGGATGCGCTTCACCAGGTCGCGCAGCAGCGGCGGATGCGACAGGCTCTCCGCGTGCTCCGGGTCCAGGCCATAGTCGCGCGCCAAGCCCGGCCAGAGATCAGGGTTCATCACCAGCAGCGCGGTCAGATAAGAGCGCCCTTCGCCGACGATCAACACCTGATCGAATAGCGGGTCCAGTCCGAGGGTCATCTCCATATCTGCTGGCGGCACCTTCTCACCGTTGGAGAGCACCAAGATGTCCTTGATGCGACCGGTGATGTAGACATGGCGATGCTCGATGCGCGCTTGATCGCCCGTTCGTAGCCAGCCATCGGCGGTGAACATATGCGCGGTCGCCGCATGATGATTCCAGTAACCGAGCATATTGCAGGGGCCTTTCACCTGCAGCTCGTCGTCGGCGCCGATGCGCACCTGGATGCCGCGCAGTGGGATGCCGACGCTGTCGGGCCGGTTGTCCTCGAGCGGATTCACCGCCACCACCGGGCTGGTTTCGGTGAGCCCATAGCCCTGCACCAAAGGCAGCTCCAACCCGATAAATAGACGCGCCACCTCGAACGGCATGGGCGCGCCGCCGCTCACCGCCGCGCGCAGACGCCCGCCGAGCCGCTCCAACACCGGTCGCGCGACCTTGCGCCGCAGCAAGGGCCAGAGCAACAGCAGCGGATGCCAGCCACGACGCCCCTGGCGGCGCTCGAAGACCATCCAGCCGACGTAGACCGCGAGCTTGAACAGCGCGCGCAGCGGCTTGGGGCGTCCTTCAAGCTGATCCTGGATGCGCTGATAGACGCGCTCGAACACGCGCGGCACGGCGATGATCACGCTTGGACGAATGGTTTGCAGATCCTCGCCGAGCTGCGTGATCGAACGTGCGTAGGCGACGGTGGAGCCGGTCATCATCGGCAGGTAATAGCTGCCCATGCGCTCGAGCATGTGCGAGAGCGGCAGGAACGACAGGAAGAGGTCTTCCTGGTAGACATCGAGCATGGTCACGCTCGCGTGGGCATTCGCCAAGATATTGAAATGGCTCAGCATCACGCCCTTCGGCCGGCCGGTGGTGCCGGAGGTGTAGACGATGGTCGCGAGCGAATGCGGGTCGGCGACGCGTTGCGCCCAGGGCTCGCCGCGCTCCGGCAGCCAGCGCGCGGCGATCACCGCGCGTTCGTCATAGGTGGCGACCCGGCGCGACTGTTCGCTGTCGTCGAGGATCACCACCCGCTGCGGGTAGCGCGCCTCGCCGAGTGCCGGCGCCAGACGCTTCCAGCGGCTAGCATCCTGGATCAGCAGCACCTTACAATCGGCGTCCTGGAGGATATGCGCCGCGTTCTCGGCGCGATCATCGGTATACAGCGGCACGCTGACCAGTCCCAGCGAGAGCGCAGCCTGATCGAAGATCACCCATTCCGGGCCGTTGCGCAGAAGCACCGCGACGCGATCGCCGGGATTCAGGGTCTCGCCACTGAGGGCCGCGCGCCAGCGCGCGACCTGCTCGGCGGTCTCGCGCCAGGTCATGCGACGCCAGGCTTCGGCACTGCGATCGAACCATTGGTACGCGGGACGGTCTGGAGACCGATTCAGGCGTTGATGAAAGAGCCCATCGAGCGTGACTGCATGCTCGACTGAAATCAGATCCGCTGACCATTGATTCACTGGTGGTGCCTCCCCATCAGATGCTGGTTTCTTTGCGTCGGCGCCGCAGTCTAGTGTATCGCACGCGACTCACCAATCAGGATGCAGCGAAGCGCCTCGCATGCAATCACCCGTATTCGTTCATCAGGAGACATCAGCCGATGCAGATTTACGTCAACGGCGAGCCCAAGACGATTCCCGACGCCATGCGCATGTCCGGCCTGCTCGAGCAGCTCGGCCTCGCCGAGCGCCGACTCGCCGTCGAGATCAACCGCGAGCTGGTGCCGCGCGGCCGCTTCCCCGAGCATGAACTTCAGGCCGGTGATCAGGTCGAGATCATCCATGCCGTCGGCGGTGGCTGAGCGGAGCAAGACAATCCGCAGCGCGCAAGCGCCGCCCAATCCGCTATCGTCGACCCTAATTCCTCACTGACTGTTCAGCTCGCTATGACCGCATCGCCCAATCACTCAGACAGTTTCTCCATCGCCGGCCGCGAGTACCACTCGCGCCTGTTGGTCGGCACCGGCAAGTACAAAGACATGGACGAGACCGCGCGCGCCATCGAGGCCAGCGGCGCCGAGATCGTCACCATCGCGGTGCGCCGCGCCAATATCGGCCAGTCGGCCGATGAGCCCAATCTGCTCGAGGTGCTGCCACCGTCGCGCTACACCATCCTGCCCAACACCGCCGGCTGCTACGATGTCGACAGTGCGGTACGCACCTGCCGGCTCGCGCGCGAGCTGCTCGACGGCCACAATCTGGTCAAGCTCGAGGTGCTCGGCGACGAGAAAACGCTGTTCCCGGATGTGCTGCAAACCATCGAGGCGGCCAAGGTCTTGGTCGCCGATGGCTTCAAGGTGATGGTCTACACCAACGATGACCCGATCATCGCCAAGCAGCTCGAGGAGATCGGCTGCGTGGCGGTGATGCCGCTGGCCGCACCCATCGGCTCTGGGCTCGGCATCCGCAACCGGCTCAACATCCTTACCATCGTCGAGAACGCCAAGGTTCCGATCCTCGTCGACGCCGGCGTTGGCACCGCTTCCGATGCTGCGGTGGCGATGGAACTCGGCTGCGCTGGCGTGCTGATGAATACCGCCATCGCCGCCGCCAAGGACCCGGTGCTGATGGCCAGCGCCATGCGCAAGGGCATCGAGGCCGGCCGCGAGGCCTATCGGGCCGGGCGCATGCCGGCGAAGCGCTTCGCCTCGGCCTCCTCGCCGATCGAAGGGACGTTCTTCTGATAATCAGACCACCTTGGTCAAGGGCTCGCCGTCTGACTCGTCGCCCACCGGCTCCAGGGTCACATCCTCGTAGATCGCGTCCATCGTGCAGTCGAAATCTAGGGCCTGCAGCTGCAGCCGACCGTCCTCGGTCACCGGCTGCAGCAGCCAGCCATCGGCATGACGGCGAAAGACCTCGATCACATGCCGACGCGAATCGATCAGGACATACTCTTGTAGGCTATCGAGCAGGCGGTAGCGCGCGAACTTATCGCCACGGTCATAGCCCTCGGTCGACTTCGACAAGACCTCAATGATGACCGTCGGCGAGCGCTTGATCAATGGCTCCGCCGCATCGGCTGCCGCGCAGGTGACGAAGACATCGGGATAGAAGAAGGCGTTGGCCTGCTCCACCTGGAGCTTCATGTCGGTGATGTAGACTCGGCACGGGCCCCCGCGCAGATGGGCGCGTAATAAGCTGGCGAGACTGAGCGAGATCGTCACGTGGGCATCCGAGGCGCCGCCCATCGCAAAGACCTCACCGTCCATGTATTCGTGCTTGATCGGCGACTCGGCCTCGCCAGCCAGGTAATCGTCGACGGTGATGGATGACGACACGGCGAGATTGGACATGTGGGGCTCCCGGTTGGTCCATGAAGATCGATACCTTAGCACCAGCGGCACAGCGACTCGAGACAGTAGGCTAGAGCGATGACCAAGATCCTGATCCTGAGTCACCCGGATGCGAGCACTCATGCCGCTGATCCAGCCCGTGTGTCGTCGCGCGAGCAGGGGAGGCAACCGATTCGCAGCTTCGTGCTGCGCGAGGGTCGGCTGACAGCCGGCCAGGAGCGCGCCTTTCGCGAACTCTGGCCACGCTTTGGCGTCGACTGGCAGCCCGGTGAGGCGCTCGATCCGCAGGCGCTGTTTGCCACCGCGCGAGCGATCACGCTCGAGATCGGCTTCGGCAACGGCGAATCACTGGCGGCGATGGCCGCCGCCGCCCCGGAGCGCGACTTCATCGGCCTCGAGGTACACCGCCCTGGTGTCGGTCATCTGCTGCTCGCGCTCGAGCAGCAGGGGCTGACTAACGTGCGCGTGCTGCGCGCCGATGCTGCGGACCTGCTCGAGACTGGCCTGCCAAGCGCCAGCCTGGATCGAGTGCAACTGTTCTTCCCCGATCCTTGGCCGAAGAAACGCCATCACAAGCGGCGCATCGTACAGCCTGGATTTGTCGCCGCAGTGGCGCGGGTGCTGCGGCCTGGCGGCACCTTCCATCTGGCCACCGACTGGACGCCCTACGCCGACTGGATGCTGGCGATGCTCGACGGCGCCCCCGAGCTGTTCGAGAACAGCGCCGGGCCGGGCCAGTTCAGCGCGCGACCGGCGCAGCGGCCGATCACCAAGTTCGAGCGCCGTGGTCAACGCCTCGGCCATCAGGTCCATGACCTGATCTACCGGCGCCGCTGATGGCCGCGCTGACGCTCGCACGCCTGCAGCCAAAGCTCCTCGCGCCGATCGAGCTTGAGATCGGCGCTGGCGAGCTGGTCTTCATCTCCGGCCCCTCGGGCGCCGGCAAGAGCCTGCTGCTGCGCGCCATCGCCGACTTGGACCCGAGTCAGGGCGAGGTACTGATCGACGCGCAGCCACGCTCGCTGATCCCCGCCCCCGAGTGGCGCCGGCGCGTCGGCCTGCTGCCCGCCGAGAGCGGCTGGTGGGCCGATCACGTTGGCGCGCATTTCGCCATCTCGCCTGCTGAACCAACCCAAGCGTCGGCGATGGCAACGCCAGCTGGCGCTGCTCGTCCTCCTGTTGCTCCTGTCGCCCGCTCTTCCGCTGATCCTGTCGCTCGTTCTTCCGCAGCGATGGCCGCCGCTGTCGATGCCACACCGACGCAGGGCGGTTCTCCTGATGAAGTCGCTCAGGTCAAGGGCGACCAATCCGGAATCACGGGACTGCCGCGTTTACTCGCGCGGCTCGGCTTCCAGCCCGATGTGCTCGACTGGGACGTGCAGCGGCTCTCGACCGGCGAGCGCCAACGTCTTGCCTTGGCACGGCTGCTGGTCAACGGCCCAGAGGTGCTGCTGCTCGACGAGGCCACCGCCAACCTGGACCCGAGCAATCGCGCACAGGCTGAGCAGCTGATCGATGACTATCGCCGCCAGCGGCGCGCGGCCGTGCTCTGGGCCAGTCATGATCCGGATCAGCGCCAGCGCCTGGCACAGGCCGCTGGCGGGCGCTGTTTCGTGATCGAGGCCGGTCGCTTGCAAGCGGAATCCTCTGCCTGATGCGAATGCCAAAGCCACCGATCACGCCCCTGATGCGCCAGTCACTCCGACACGCCCTCAACCACGCCATCGAGGGGGCTGGATCATGGACCTGATCTCGCTGAGTCCCTTCGATCTGGCCCTGGCCTCCGGCCTGGTGCTGCTATTGGCCGCGCTCTCCTGGCGCCTGCATCTCGGCATCGAGCGACGCATCCTGATCGCCGCCGCCCGTAGCACGGTGCAACTGGCCCTGCTTGGTCTCGTGCTGAAGGTCTTGTTCGCGTCCACCGACCCACTGTTCATTGGACTGCTGGCGCTGATGATGCTGTCGGTCGCGGGCTGGGAGGTGATGGCGCGACAGCGGCGGCGCTTTCGCGGCGCTTGGGGCTATGGGATCGGCGCGCTGTCGATGTTTTTGTCCTCGTTCAGCATCACGGTGCTGGCGCTGACGGTGATCATTGGCGTCACGCCCTGGTATCAGCCGCAATATCTGATTCCGCTGCTTGGCATGCTGCTTGGCAACACCATGAACGGCATCGCCGTCGCCCTCGATGGCCTGACCCGACAGACCTGGGAAGGTCGCAACCGTATCGAGGCGCAGCTACTGCTCGGCGCGACCTGGAGCGAGGCGATCGCCGATATCCGTCGCGACGCCCTGCGCGCCGGCCTGATCCCGATCACCAACGCCATGGCCACGGCCGGCATCGTCAGCCTGCCGGGGATGATGACCGGCCAGATCCTCGCCGGCAGCCCGCCGATGGAAGCGGCCAAGTATCAGCTGCTGATCATGTTCCTGATCGCCAGCGGCACCGGGCTCGGCAGTGTCGCCGCCGTCTGGATCGGCGCTCGGCGGCTGTTCGATGGGCGCCATCGGCTGCGCCTGGAGCGGCTGCGGGCGGCCCGAGGATGAGGCGGGCTTGCGCATGGATCACGGACCAGCGGACTCGAAGCCTCATCGACTCAGGGACTACCGAGAGTCAGCTTGAAGCGGTGTAGTGGCGACCAATGCTGCTTGGCCGACTCGTCTGCTGGATCGCGGATCGCCATGGCTTGAGGCTGGCCCAAACGCTGCTCGGCTCGAAGCCGCGCCAGGAGTTGTTCCCAGAGCACCGCATAGCAGCGCCCAGCGGTCGGATGCCGTTCCTCGGGTGCCACATCGGCGAGCGGTCCGAGCACGAACGCATAACGCAGGATCTCATCGCGCGGGATGCGATAGCCGTCGAACTCGCCGCTGCGATCGCCGAAGGTCAGCAGATCCAGATCGAGCGTGCGTGGGGCGAATGGTTCACCACTGCGCTCGCGGCCATGGTCGGCCTCGATGCGGCGCAGGATCGCCCGAATCTCGCCCACCGTCAGCGTCGTCTCGATCCCCGCAACCAGATTCAGGAAGGGATCGCCAACGAAGCCCTCCGCCTCGGTCTCGTAGACCGGCGATAGGATGAGCGCACCGAAGGCTTGCCGCAGCCCCTGCACGCCGCCCCGGATCGAGGACTCGCGCTCGCGGTTGCTGCCGAGGCTGATCCAGCAGCGCCGTGCTGGACCGACGGCCTTCATCGATCGCTCAGCCGGCTGATCCGCGCTCGGCATTCGCCTGCTCCGAGCTGTCGTTCGCGGCGTCGCCCCGCGAGCCCGTCGCTTCCGATGGCTGCCCGCGCGGCTCGCGCTCGATGATGACGCCGACCCCTTCGGCATCACTCACCGCGCCAATCTTGTTCAGACTCAGCCGCACCCAAGGCACCGCGAACTCGTCCAGGATGATCGCCGCGCAGCGCTCGGCTAGGGTCTCGACCAGCTCGAAGCGGGATTCGCCGATGAACTCCTTGAGTCGTTTGGAGACGGCCTTGTAGTCGAGCGCGTCTTTGATGCGATCGCTGGCGGCGCCACGCCGCACGTCGGCCCCCATCTCGACATCGAGCACCACAGGCTGGCGAATCGCCTTCTCCCAGTCGTAGATGCCGATGATGGTGTCGACCCGTAGCCCCTTGATGAATACGATATCCATGCCTGTCGTGTCTCCGCTGTTGCGCGCACTCTCCAGCGCCAAGCCTTCGTTGACAGGCATCATGGCGCCCCGGCCAGTATTTGCAACCATCCCGTCACAGACAATGGCGCTTGACCAATGCCATCCCAGCCCGTCCAATAGCCGCCCATGGACCTACTCCTCTTCGCCAACACCGCCCTGGTTGCCTGCGCCTACCTGCTCGGCTCGATCTCGAGCGCGGTCCTCGTCTGTCGCGCCATGGGCCTTGCCGATCCACGCACCCAGGGCTCGGGCAACCCGGGCGCGACCAATGTGCTGCGTATCGGTGGCCCCAAGGCGCGCAAGGCAGCCGCGATCACCCTGTTCGGCGACAGCCTCAAGGGCTTTCTGCCGATGTTCGCCGCGCATCTGCTCGGCGCCATGGGCCTGGTGGATGCCAGCGCCTGGTTGCTCGCCGCCGTGGGGCTGGCGGCCTTCCTCGGCCACCTCTATCCGGTCTTCTTCGGCTTCAAGGGCGGCAAGGGCGTGGCCACTGCGCTTGGCGTGCAATTCGGACTCTTGCTATCACTCGGCGCTGCGGTTGCCGCGATCTGGCTCTTCGTCGCCAAGGTGCTCAAGGTGTCCTCGGCCTCGGCGCTCGTCTCGATGGCCGCCGCGCCGCTGCTGATCTGGCTGCTCTGGCCTTTGCACGCCAACAGCGGCACCTGGGTGCTCGTCGGCATGCAGACCCTGATGACGCTGCTGCTGTCCTGGCGTCATCGCAGCAATATCCGCAATCTGCTCAGTGGCACTGAAGACCGTATCGGCACCGAGAGGCGCGAGTCAGAGTAAGAGCGACGCGACCTGACAGGATACGCTAACCCTCGTCGGCGACCGGAGACAGCGCCTCGAGCGCCCAACGCGGGCGAGCACCAAAGCTCAACGCCTCATGCTGACCGGCCGCCAAGCGTTCATGCCCCGCCAAGGCGATCATCGCGCCGTTATCGGTGCACAGCGCCGCGCGCGGATAGAAGACCGCGACCCCGCGTGCGCCCATCTGCTCATCCATGCGCGCGCGCAGGCGCCGATTGGCACTCACCCCGCCAGCCATGATCAGGCGCTCCGCGCCGGCGGCCTCAACCGCGCGCCGACACTTGATCAGCAATGTATCGACCACCGCCTCCTCGAACGCGCGCGCGATATCGGCGCGCGCCTGTTCGAGATCCTCGCGCTCGGCTTGCACCTGCCGCCAGGCATTGAGCGCAAAGGTCTTCAGCCCGCTGAAGCTGAAATCCAGCCCGGGCCGATCGGTCATCGGCCGTGGAAACCGATAACGCGTCGGGTCGCCCTGCTCGGCGAGCCGGGCGAGTGCGGGACCGCCCGGATACGGCAGGCCGAGGATCTTCGCGGTCTTGTCAAAGGCCTCGCCAGCGGCATCATCCACCGACTCGCCGAGGATGCGATAGCGACCGATGGCTTGCACATCGACGAGCTGCGTATGCCCACCCGAGACCAGCAAGGCGACGAATGGGAAGGCCGGCGCCGGATCTTCCAGCAACGGTGCGAGCAGATGCCCTTCCATGTGATGCACCGCCACCGCCGGTACGTCCCAGGCCCAGGCCAGGCTGCGCCCAAGCGCGGCGCCGACCAGCAGCGCCCCAACCAGCCCCGGCCCCGCCGTGTAGGCGATGCCCTCGATGTCGGCCGCTGTCAGGCCAGCCTCGTCCAGCACCTGCTCGATCAGCGGCAGCAGCTTACGGATGTGATCACGCGAGGCCAGCTCTGGCACCACGCCGCCGTATTCGGCATGCAGCTCGATCTGGCTGTAGACCGCGTGCGCCAGCAGCCCGGCGCCGCCGTCGTAGAGCGCGACACCGGTCTCGTCGCAGGAGGTCTCAATACCAAGCACACGCATCCGGGTCAGCTCCTGAAAGATTGCTGGTTGCATCAGTCGGCATTCACCGGCTATGCTGGTGGATTATCCGTAGTGTAACCGATTGATCCCACCCACTGGACATCGCCAACGGGAGTCTACATGCCCAGCGTCCGCGTCAAAGACAATGAACCCTTCGAGGTGGCCCTGCGTCGCTTCAAACGCTCGTGTGAAAAGGCCGGCGTCCTCGCCGAGGTGCGTCGCCGCGAGTTCTATGAAAAGCCGACCAGCGAGCGCAAGCGCAAGAAAGCCGCTGCCGTGAAGCGCCACCACAAGAAGCTCTCGCGCGAGGCGCGGCGCTGGGAACGCACGTTCTGATCTCCGATCTTTCAAGGAACAGAAAACCCGATGTTGAAAGCGCGCTTACAGGCCGACATGAAGGCGGCGATGAAGTCCGGCGACAAGGCCCGTCTCGGGGTGATTCGGCTCATCCATGCCGCCATCAAGCAGCGCGAGGTCGATGAGCGCACCGAACTCGACGACACCCAAGTGCTCGCGGTGCTCGACAAGATGCTCAAGCAGCGGCGCGACTCGGTCGCGCAGTACAGCGAGGCCGGGCGCGAGGATCTCGCCGAAAAGGAACGCTTCGAGATCCAGATCTGTCAGGACTACATGCCCGCCGCGCTGAACGACGACGAGATCGACGCGCTGATCACCAGCGCCATCGCCGACACCGGCGCCGCCGGCATGCAGGACATGGGCAAGGTCATGAGTGTGCTCAAGCCCAAGATCCAAGGGCGCGCCGATATGGCCGCCGTCAGCGGCGCGGTGAAGGCAAGGCTCGCGGGCTAAGGCGCCGCGCCGACGGCCGCCACGCCTGCATCAGGCGTGGGAGACAATGGCCGGCAAGTTTCCGTCAGACTTCAGAGAACGCCTCCTCGAGCGCATCGAGATCGCCGAGATCGTCGGCGCGCGCGTGCAGCTGAAGAAGGCGGGTGGCCTGCTGAAAGGGCTTTGCCCCTTCCACACCGAGAAGACGCCCTCCTTCGTCGTTACTCCTAGTCGCCAGACCTACCACTGCTTCGGCTGCGGCGCGCATGGCAACGCCATCGACTTCCTTATCGAGCATGATCGGCTCACGTTCCGCGAGGCGGTCGAGGAATTGGCGCAGTATGCAGGCTTGGAGCTGCCAACCGAAGCCGATGCGGCACCGGCCGCCCCCGACCCAAAACCCCTCTACCAGATCCTTGAGCAGGCCGCCGCCCTGTTTCGACATCAGTTGCGTGAGCATCCACAGGCACGTCGCGCGGTGGACTATCTGCGCGGCCGTGGCCTCAGCGGCGAGGTCGCGGCCCGTTTCGGTCTTGGCTTCGCGCCCCCGGGTTGGGATTTCCTCCTGAAGCAGCTTGGTCAACATCCCGACTCCCAGACCGTGCTCGAGCGCGCCGGTCTGGTCATCGAGCGCGACGGGCGGCGCTATGACCGCTTTCGCAATCGCGTCATGTTCCCGATCCGCGATCGGCGCGGCCGAGTCATCGGCTTCGGCGGCCGCGTCCTTGAGGATGGCGAGCCAAAGTATCTGAATTCGCCCGAGAACCTGGTCTTCCACAAGGGCCGCGAACTCTACGGCCTGTTCGAGGCTCAGCAGGCCAGCCGGCAGCCGCCACGCCTGCTCGTCGTCGAGGGCTACATGGATGTGATCGCGCTCGCGCAGTTCGGCGTCCCCTACGCGGTGGCAACCCTCGGCACGGCCACCACGCCCGAGCACCTGACCCGACTCCTGCGCAGCGCCGCACCCGAGCTGGTGTTCTGTTTCGATGGTGACCGTGCCGGGCGCGATGCCGCCTGGAAGGCACTCGAGATCGCGTTGCCGCAGGCGACCGGCCAGACGCCAATTCGCTTCCTGTTCTTGCCCGAGGGCGAGGATCCGGACAGCCTGATTCGCCAGGAAGGTTCAGGCCCTTTTGAACAACGCATGGAGCAGGCGACGTTGCTCTCCGACTTCCTGTTCGAGCACTTAACCGCCGAGCGCGACCTCGGCAGCGACGAAGGCCGAGCGAGCCTGGATGCCGCCGCCCGCCCCTTGTTAAATAAGGTTCCCGTCGGCACCTTCCGTGATCTGCTCGAGCAGCGCCTCGCCCGGCTCACCGGCGTGGCAAGCAGCGCGCGCCAAGCCCCACGCCCAGTGTCCTCGCGGACACAAGGGCGGATGCAGGATCGGGCTCAAGGTCGGACCCAGGGGCGGCTCCAGCTCAATCCGATGCGACGCGCCATCGCGCTGCTGCTAGACGACCCAGCACTCGCACCGCACGCGCTCGCCGAGCCAGGCGACTGGCGCGAGATCGACAGCCCCGGCGTGCGGCTGCTCGTGGAGCTGCTCGAGGTGATCGGCGCGCGACCGGACATCTCATCCGCAGCGCTCCGCGAGCATTGGCGCGAGAGCGACCAAGCTTCCATCGTCGACCGGCTCTCGAATTCCGTGCTGCTCGCCCATATCCCGACGGAAGGCAAGGGAGAAGAACTCGCCGGCGCCATCCGGCGCCTGAATCGCGATGGACTGTTGATCTTGCGCCAACGTCTATTGTCTAAAGCCAGCATCGAGGGTCTCACGGCCGAGGAGCGTACACAGTTGCGGCGGAGCCTGAACCCCGCAGCCCATGCGGTATCGCAACAAACCAAAAACTAGACGGTTCAGGCATCTATTGGTACACTGGTGTGTTGCGTCGCACCTCCCTGACATCTCGACTTCGCAGTACGGGTATCTGCATGGATCAAGAAAAGCAGCAGTCGTCCCAGCTCAAGCAGCTGATCGCTAAAGGTAAAGAACAGGGGTTTTTGACCTACACCGAGGTCAACGACCACCTGCCGCCCGGCATCGTCGAGGCAGATCAGATCGAAGACATCGTGCGCATGATCAACGATATGGGCATCACCGTCCATGAGAGTGCGCCGGCCGAGATCGATCAGCTCAGCAACGACTCCGCCGTCGCCGACGACGAGGCCGCCGAGGCCGCCGCCGCCGCGCTGGCCTCGGTCGACAGCGAGTTTGGCCGCACCACCGACCCCGTGCGCATGTACATGCGCGAGATGGGTACCGTCGAACTCCTCACGCGCGAAGGCGAGCTGCGCATCGCCAAGCGCATCGAGGAAGGTCTCAACCAGGTGTTGGCCGCGCTCTCGGTCTATCCGCGCACCGTGCAAGAGCTGCTCGATCTGTTCGCCAAGGCCGAGCAAGGCGAGATGCGCCTTGCCGAGGTCATCAGCGGCTTCCGCGATGATGATGACGCGGTGCCCGAGCCCGTGATCAAGAATGGCTCGACCGCTGATGACGACGACGAGGACGACGAAGAGACCGTCGATACCGGGCCGGACCCGGAAGAGGTCGCACGTCGCGTCGGCGAGCTGCGCACCCATTATCAGGCCTTCGCCGACTTGCTCGAACAGCATGGGCGCGAGCATCCCGAGACCCAGGCCGCCCTCGCCCAGGTCTCGGAGGATTTCCTGCAGTTCAAGCTCGTCGCCGGCATCTTCAATCGCCTCGTCGAGATGCTGCGCGAGACCATCGAGCGCATTCGCTCGCAAGAGCGCCAGATCATGGGCCTGTGCGTCGATGGTGCCGGCATGCCGCGCAAGGCGTTCATCGACTCCTTCCCGGAGAACGAGACCAATAGCGACTGGATCGAGACGCAGATGCAGGGCAATGCCGCTTGGACCAAGCGCCTCGCCAACTATGCCGACGAGGTTCGGCGCGCCCAGCGCCGGTTGCAGGAGATCGAGCGCACCAATCTGCTGACCATCGGCGAGATCAAGGAGACCAACCGCAAGATGTCGATCGGCGAGGCCAAGGCCCGCCGCGCCAAGAAGGAGATGGTCGAGGCCAACCTGCGCCTGGTGATCTCGATCGCGAAGAAGTACACCAATCGCGGGCTTCAGTTCCTGGATCTGATCCAAGAGGGCAACATCGGCCTGATGAAGGCGGTCGACAAATTCGAATACCGCCGTGGTTACAAATTCTCGACCTATGCCACCTGGTGGATTCGCCAGGCCATCACGCGCTCGATCGCCGATCAGGCGCGCACCATCCGCATCCCGGTGCACATGATCGAGACCATCAACAAGCTGAATCGGATCAGCCGCCAGATGGTGCAGGAGATGGGCCGCGAAGCAACGCCGGAAGAACTCGCCGAGCGCATGGAGATGCCCGAGGACAAGGTGCGCAAGGTGCTCAAGATCGCCAAGGAGCCGATCTCGATGGAGACCCCGATCGGCGACGACGAGGACAGCCACCTCGGCGACTTCATCGAAGACGCGGCGGTGATCTCGCCGGTCGACTCGGCCACTTCGGAAGGTCTACGTGAGGCCACCCAGAACATGCTCGCCAGCCTCACCTCACGCGAGGCCAAGGTGCTACGCATGCGCTTTGGCATCGATATGAACACCGACCACACCCTGGAAGAGGTCGGCAAGCAATTTGACGTCACCCGCGAGCGCATTCGCCAGATCGAGGCCAAGGCCCTGCGCAAGCTGCGCCATCCCACCCGCTCCGAGAAGTTGCGCAGCTTCCTCGACGCCGACTGATATTGATCGATTGGCTTACCTCGCCAACCGCGCAGGGACGCGCGCCTGCGGCAACCCCCAAGTTGCCGCACCCCGCTCCCGGGGCCGTTAGCTCAGCGGTTAGAGCAGG
The DNA here is from genome assembly GCF_059621085.1 of Halochromatium sp. NSM3. NCBI lineage: Bacteria > Pseudomonadati > Pseudomonadota > Gammaproteobacteria > Chromatiales > Chromatiaceae > Halochromatium > Halochromatium sp. NSM3. The sequence continues at coordinate 33,226 of NZ_JCAQIA010000001.1, forward strand.
GGACTCATAATCCCTTGGTCGTAGGTTCGAATCCTACACGGCCCACCATTTCTCGACCGCCGGGCAACGCTCATGACAGATAGCACAGATAGCATCGATCAGCGCGACGCTCAGGCCGACACCGCGCGTGCCTCGCAAACGCTCTGGCACGACGAGGAGATGGACAAGGTGAGCACGGAGTCGAGCCGCACGGTTGCGGCGATTCGTGCCGTGGATGCGCAGGACGCGAGCGTCGAGTTCGAGGAGCCGTTGGCGGCTTGGCTGGCCGGCGACGACTGGGTTGCCCGCATCCGTCACGTCAAGGAAGCCAGTGGCCAGTACCAACAGGGTCTCATCAGCCATGTCACCGTTCGCTGCATGGCCATCGACGCCGCCATCCAGCACGCTTGCGAGGGTAGTGCCGGTCTTCGGCAGGTCGTGCTCCTCGGCGCCGGCATGGACACCAGGCCTTATCGCCTGAAGCTGCCCGAGGTCGCTTGGTTCGAGGTCGATGTACCGGCCATGTCGCGCATCAAGCAACGCCTCATCGAGCAGGCCCCGAAACACCTCCGGCCGGAGACCACAGTGCGCACGCGCCACCTCGAACGTGTGCCCTTGGATCTGGCGACCTCGCTGGACGAACTCCGACCGCAGTTGGTCATGCGAGGTCTCGACCCGGATGCACCTGTGCTCTACGTGATGGAGGGCTTGGTGTACTACCTCTCTGCAGAAGAGAATCAGGATCTCCTCCGGCAGCTACCGGCGCCGCCAGGCTCACAAGCGCTCGTGACCTGCATTCCGGCGGCGCTGAAGACGATGGTCAACGATCCCGCCGCGCAGGCGCAGGTGCCGCACTTCAAAGTGGTCGCGCCGTCGTGGAAGACGGATCTGGATGAGTTCCGGGCGATCATCGAGCCGCGTTGGACGATCATCAACGAGATCAACCTCTTCGACGAGGCCAAGCGCGCAGGCAAGACACTCGCCCGGGAGAATACCTTGGTCGCCGATCAACGCGAGGTGACCGAGTCTCTGGTCTCGCTGAAAACCGCTTGAGCACTCAGACTCAGTACCGGTTCCCAGAAGACCCCACCACTATCGGCGCGCATCTCGTTTGAATCGCGAGGCGGCCAAGACAGCCCGACATACCCGGCAGCGTGCGTGGTCGCCCTTGGTTCAGCGTTGACCAACCCTTCAACCCTAGCTACCCTAGGTTTCCTTAGGCCACCAGAAAGATCGGACACATCCGGCCGCTCGGCCATGACCTGAGGAGAAGCATTGATGAAGCACATGTTCCTATTGTTTTTGTTCGCCATCGTTGTCATCGGCGGCGCCCTTTTCGTTAAGGGGCACGCCAATTCAGTGAATCTTTACCACATCTGTAAAAAACAGGTGCCTTGGTACAATGCGGTGTTCATGGATGCGGTCAAAGAAAAGAGCGGCTGCGAGAAGTATCAATCGGCCGAACACTGAGCCGCCCCGTCCTTGCGCGAGTCGCGGATGCTTTGTGCGGCCTCGTGTTAGGGTGCGCGGCCATTGTGAGCGGTAGCGGCGGCGCGCCCTGGCACCCTTCTCAAGGCGACACACGCAGGACGATCTGGGCACCGGATAAGAGGTTCGCACCACAGGATGCAGATTCACCAGGCGACCTTCTCCATATCGACTCGCGCGCGCGGTCCCATCAAGGTCGACGACCGCGTGGCCGAGATCATCAACACCTCGGGCATCCAGACTGGTCTCTGCCAGGTCTTTTGCCAGCACACCAGCGCCTCGCTGCTGATCACCGAGAATGCCGATCCGACGGTGCTGCGCGATCTGGAAGGGCATCTGCAGCGCCAGATTCCCGATGGCGACCCGCACTACGCCCATGATCAGGAAGGCCCCGATGACATGTCGGCGCATATCCGCAGCGTCCTGACCGGCTCGGGGCTGACGATACCGATTCGCCAGGGCCGGCTCGCGCTGGGCACCTGGCAAGGGCTGTTTCTGTGGGAGCACCGCACACACAGCCATCAGCGCACACTGGTGGTGACCTGCTTTGGGTCAACTCAGGCCAAATAGATCCGCTCCAGACTCCCGCGCGTGACATTGCCGCACTGATCCTCGGCTTCGATGTAGTAACGGATATCGCCCGCGCCAACGGGCAGTTGCACGGTGAAGTCATGGGCGATCAACGCGGCGCCGATCGCGACCGGCGGCGACCAGCGCATCGAGTTCGGCCTTGAGTCGACTGTGGCCCAGGTTGGCCGCGTTGGTCACCTGCTGATCCCACTCCGACTGCCCGGTCCAGTACCAGTAGCAGCTCGTTTCTGCGGTCAGCAGCAGGCGCACCGCCTCGGCTAGCGCCGGATGCTCGGGCGCGCTGTCCTCGAGCGTGTGTACCAGATCCTGAAAGGCGGTGAGCACGGCACAGGAGTTCAGATCCGGCGAGTAGGGCTGATCGTAGCGGCTGAACCACTTCATGAACTGCGGATCGCCGTTGTCGGCGCCAGACCGCCATCCCTGTACTGCCGCACCGCAGCCGGGACGACATCGGTGTAATTGCCACCGCGCGAGCCGAAGATCTCATCCTTCTCCCCATCCCAGTCGTCTGGGTTGGTGGTGTCGTAATAGGGCTGGTGCATGTGCTTATGGATGCCGAAGTAGAGCTTGACCTCGGTACCGTTGGATATCGCGGGCTGAACCTGGACGCTTGCGGAGCGGTTTTCGCTCGCCGCCCGACCTGCGTCCTCAGCCGCCGCGCCACCGCCAGCACGCTCGAGCCGCGACGGGCATTCGATGCCGAGAAAACGAGTGAAGAGGGGCATGGGGTTGAATCCTTCGATCAACATGATCCGGTATTGTACGATTGTCCTAAGACGGCATGCTGACACAGCCGGCCATGCCCGCTGCCCCCATTGACGCCACCAACCGCAGACGCTGTTGCAAACGACGATGCCTGTATTCAACCCTCGCGCCCTCGCCGCGCAGATCCTCCACCCGCTCGTGCCCTCCTGCGCCAGCGTGCTGCTCGCCACCTGGCTGGCGCTGACGACATCGCTGGCGCTGGCCGTGCTGCCCGCTGCGGTCGATGGCGAGCCGGTGCCGTCGCTAGCGCCCATGCTTGCTGAGGCCGTGCCCGGCGTGGTCAACGTCTCGACCGTCACCGAGATCGCGGCCACCGAGCATCCGCTGCTACGCGATCCGTTCTTCCGCCGCTTCTTCGATATCCCCGGTCATCAACGCAATCGCGAGAGCCAGAGCCTGGGCTCGGGCGTGGTGATCGACGCCGAGCGTGGGATCATCCTCACCAATCATCATGTGGTGCGCGCCGCCGATGCCATTCGCGTCACCTTCGACGACGGTCGCCGGCTCGAGGCCGAGTTGGTCGGCTCGGACTCGGAGACCGATATCGCCGTGCTGCGGGTTGCGGCCGATGAGCTGACCGCGATCCCGCTCGCCGACTCCGATGCGCTACTGGTCGGCGACTTCGTCGTCGCCATCGGCAGCCCGTTCGGACTCGCGCACACAGTCACCTCCGGCATCGTCAGCGCGCTCGGGCGCACCGGGCTCGGCATCGAGGGCTACGAGAGCTTCATCCAGACCGACGCCTCGATCAATCCGGGCAACTCGGGCGGGCCGCTGGTCAACCTGCGTGGCGAGCTGGTCGGCATCAACACTGCCATCCTCGCCCCCGGTGGCGGCAACGTCGGCATCGGCTTTGCGATCCCGACCAATATGGTACGGGTCGTCGCTGAGCAGATCCTCGAGCATGGTAGTGTGCGACGCGGTCTGTTCGGCGCCGGCGCGCAGGATCTGACCCCGGAGATCGCCTCGGCGCTCGATCTCGACCTGTTCCGTGGCGCCGTGATCGCGACGGTACAATCGGACTCCCCGGCCGCTGAGGCCGGGCTGAAGCCGGGCGACATCGTCACCGGCGTCGACGGGCGGCTGATCGCCAGCGCGGGTGACCTGCGCTCGCGCGTTGGCCTGTTGCGCCCCGGCAGCGAGATCGAGCTGGAGATCCTGCGCAACGGCAAGGCGCGCCGGCTGCACGTCGTGATCGAAGACCCCTATGCCGACTTCGTGCATGGCGAGACGCTGAGTCCAACGCTCGAAGGCGCGCTGATCGGCGAGGCGATTCGGCGCGGCAACCGCAGCCGCACGCAGGTGGTCATGGTCGGGCCACTGCGCCCCGGCAGCCCGGCCTGGCAGAATGGACTGCGCGAAGGAGACCTAATTGTGCAGGTCAACCAGCGCGCCATCGGCCGGCTCGATGAGCTGAAGCAGGCGCTGCGCGCGGCCGACGGGCTCTACAGCGCGCAGGTGCTGCGCGACGGTCAGTTGCTGCTGCTCGCACGGCGTTGATGGAGCAACTGAGCCTGCTGGAGTGGCTGGACCGATCCTCGGCGGTCGAGACGACAGCCGAAGCAAAGAACGGCGAGACAGCCAAGGACGATCCGCCAGCGCTGGGCAATAAGGTGCAGGCGCGGCTGTCAGCGCCGCCAGCTGACTCGAGAGCGGATTCGGGCCGCGCTCCAGCTGGTTCAGCGGCGCCTTCGAAGCCATCGCCCACAGCAGCACCAGCTGCCATTCCGGCTGCGACGCCAAGCGCGGACATCCGCAGCATAGCCGCAGCGCTGGCCGATGCCCTCGACAACGGACTCTATCTCGACACCTCGTCCTGGTCCTTTCCCGGCTGGTCTGGGCTGATCTACGGCGTCCCGACTGGCAAGGCCAATCTGTCGCGGCAGGGACTTCCGGCCTATGCCCAACACCCGCTGTTGCGCAGCGTTGGCGTCGATAGTGGCTTCTACGCACCGCTGGAAGCCGCGCGGCTGCGGCACTGGGCCGAGCAGGTGCCGGCCTTGATCACCGACCGCTACCGGCGCGCCGCGCGTGGACGCCCGGTCGATCTTAATCCCCGCTTCCTTGATCCAGCCCTTCGACCGGCTGCGCGAGCCCGACAGTCGAACTCAGGTCGCGCAAGCGATCATGGTCGCATTGGGGCAACAACGCCCGGTCTTCGTCATCGCCAACAACAAGGCCGAGGGCTCGGCCCCGCTGACGTTGATCGAACTCGCATGCCTGCTTCCGCAGCAGCAGCAACAGTAGTGGTATCAGCAGCAAGCGGAAGCAAAGGCACCTGCGCTGGGTTTCGGCTAACATCCGCAGATGCACACCGAGACCGCGCCCTGGCGCGCATTCCTGCTCATCTTCCCGCTGTTGGCGCTGGTCCCGATCGGCGCGCTCAGCGGCTATGTGCTGTGGTCAATCTCAGCGCGCATGGAGGCCGTTGAGCGCAGCGAGCGTTTCGCCGTCGATCTGCAACGCGAGGTTGTCAAGACCGGGCTGCAGGCCGTCGCAACGGATCTCTGCGTGCTCGCGCAACAGAACGAGCTAAGCCATCTGCTGCTGGAAGACCGACAGCAAGCGCGCTTGGCGATGGCCGCAGAGTACCTCGCGCTCGCACGCAACGCCGCCGATTACGACCAGATCCGCTTCCTGAACGACCACGGTCAGGAGATCGTCAGGATCAATCACAATGACGGCAACCCAGCCATCGTTCCCGACGCCGCGCTGCAAGACAAGTCAAGCCGCTACTATTTCCGCGAAACCATGGCGCTTGAGCCTGGACGGATTTACGTCTCGCCCTTGGACCTCAATATCGAGCATGGCAAGATCGAGCAGCTCCACAAGCCCATGATCCGGGTCGGCACCCCGGTGGTCGATGCCGAGGAAAACAAGCGCGGCATTGTGCTGATCAACGTGATGGCGCAGACCATGCTCGATCAGTTCAAAGCTGCGGGTGCGGTCAGCGTCGGTCAGCCGATGATGCTCAACAACAATGGTTATTGGCTGGTCACGCCCGAGCCGTCCACGAGCTGGGGCTTTATGTTCCCCGAGCGCTCAAATGCTCGCATGGGGCAGCTGTATCATGCGGTCTGGGCACGGATCAATCAGCAGCCCAGCGGGACGATCTACGTACCCGAAGGGCTGTTCACGTTCGAGAATTATTACCCGCTGAATGGACTCAAAGGCTGCTTCAAGCGCAGTGGTCTGCGGGCCGAGACGCTGTCCGGCTCGGGCTATCGCCGGGTACTGGTCTCCCATGTGCCGCAAGCCCTGATCAACAGCTGGCGCCGCGACGCGATCTTGCAGGCCGTCATCATCGGCGTCCCCGTCCTGGTGCTGCTCGCCATCGGCACCTGGGCCTGGCTGATCGTGGCCTCCGAGCGCCGCCGCCATCGTGCAAATCTCGAGGCCTTGGCCCGCTTCGACCACCTCACGGGCCTGGCCAATCGCGTCACCTTCGAAGAGCGCCTGTTGCAGGAAGCCGAGCGCGCGAAGCGCCACGACCGCCGCTTTGCGCTCCTGTATATGGATCTCGACGGCTTCAAGGCCATCAATGATCGTTACGGGCACAAGGCCGGCGACCAAGTGCTCATCGATGTGGCTCGGGTGCTGACATCGAACTGCCGTGCCTCCGATCTTGCCGCCCGCCAAGGTGGCGACGAGTTCGTCGTCCTACTCTCGGAGGTCGAGGATCTGGCCGCGGCCCAGAAGGCTGCCGAAAAGCTGCGGGGGCACATCGGGGCCCTGTCCTGGAATGAGATGCGCGTCGGCGCCAGTATCGGGCTCGCCCTCTGGCCGGAGGACGCCGAAGATCCGGAGACGCTGATACGCTTGGCCGATGACGCCATGTATCAGGCCAAGAGCGAGGGGAAGGATCGAATTTGTCTCGCTCGAGAGCAGCGACAAACAAGTGCGACCTGAGGGGCTGGAGGCCGTTCAACTGCCGTTTCTAGGCTCAAACTACCGCATGCGCCGCCGAACGGGTTGAGCCGGGTCGCAGTCAGTTAGCAGCGCTCGAACCACCGGCGCAGGCGTTCTACCGCCTCTTCCAACCGCACCAGCGGCGCCGCATAGGAAAGGCGCACATGCTCACGCTGACGGTAGTCACCGAAATCCCGCCCGGGCGTGATCGCGACTCCAGTCTGCTCCAGCACCTGGTCGGCGAAGCGCTGGCTGTCGTCGGTGAGGCCACTGACGTCGGCGTAGATATAGAAGGCGCCGGCCGGCTGCAACGGGATCTGGAAACCAAGATCGCGCAGCGCCGGCACAAGGAAGTCGCGGCGCTGCTGGAACGCCTGACGTCGCCGCTCCAACTCGGCCAGAGTCGCGGGCTCGAAGGCCGCTAGCGCCGCATATTGGGAGACAGTCGGCGCCGAGATGAAGAGATTCTGACACAGCCGAGTGACCGCACCGCCATAGGCATCGGGTGCCACCATCCAGCCGAGCCGCCAGCCGGTCATACCGTAGAACTTCGAGAAGCTGTTGATCACGAAGAGGTCGTCGCCGTCGTGGAGTGCGCTGCGCACAGAGGTGTCGTAGACCAGGCCATGATAGATCTCGTCGACGATCAGGGTGCCGCCGAGCCGACGCACCTCATCGACAATGGCACTCATCTGCTCGGGTGCGATCAGGCTACCGGTCGGATTCGCCGGCGAGCCGAGCAGCACTGCGCGGGTGCGCTCGCTCCAGTGCGTGCGGATCGCTTCGGGCGTGAGCTGATAGCCGGTCTCCGGACCACTGGGGATGCGCACCGGCACACCGCCGAACAGCTGGATGAAGTTGGCATTGCACGGATAGCCCGGATCAGCCAGCAGCACCTCATCGCCAGGATCGAGCAGCAGCGCAAAGCTGACCAAGAGGGCTGCGGAGGAGCCCGGCACCAACGCCACCCGTTCCGGACTCGGCCGCGCTGCGAGCGGATACTGAGCCGCAATCAGCGCACGCAATTCCGGCAGGCCTTGCGCGGCGGTGTAGCGCGTCTGGCCAGCCTGCAAGGCTGCTTGTGCGCGGGCGACGATCGGCTCCGGGGTCGGGAAATCCGGCTCGCCGATCTCGAGATGGATCAGATCCCGGCCGGCCTGCTCCAGCGCCTGCGCCTTGGCCAGCACCTCCATCACGTGGAAGGGCTGGATCAGCGCCATGCGTTCCGCCAAGCGGCTTGTGATTGCACCGATACCGCTTGGCATCAGAGGCGCAGGGGGTCGCCACTAACCGTTGACGCTCGCGTTTCAGCCTTGCCTCGAGCAGCGCGCATTATTTGGGCCACAGCCAGGTCTCAACATCGGCGATCGGCTCGCGGCGCTCAAGCTGCTGCAGGCCCTTGACGCAGCGTACGATGAGCCAGATCACCCAGAACAAGAGCAGCAGGAACCCGATCAGCGCCATGCTGAGCAGCATCCCTAGGACGACATAGAGCAGCCCAATCCAGAAGGTGCGAATCTGGAATTGATAGTGGCTCCGGAGCCAGTCCGGCGCCTCGCCGCGATACACATAGGCCATGATGACGCCGACGACCCCGGTGACGCCAACGACCAGGCTGACCAGGTAGAGGATGTAGATGACCTGAGCGTTGGAGGTTGATGACGGGGTTGGTATGGCCTCTTTCATAGCACCGCTCCGGTTAAGCATGTGGATATCGTCTGCGTCAGCGGCTCACGGCTCACGGATCTCGAATCGCAAACACACATCGCACATCAGCAGACGCGGATCAGCGAGCCGGCTCGAGGGCCGTCAGGCCGCGCATATAAGGCTGAAGTGCCTCGGGCACCTCGATGCTGCCGTCTGCCTGCTGGTAGTTCTCCAGCACCGCGACTAGCGTGCGCCCGACCGCGAGCCCGGAGCCATTGAGCGTATGCAGCAGCTCGGGCTTGTTGGTCTCGGGATTGCGCCAGCGCGCCTGTAGCCGCCGCGCCTGGAAATCGCCGAAGCAGGAGCAGGAGGAGATCTCCCGGTAACGCTGCTGGCCGGGCAGCCAGACCTCGAGATCGTAGGTCTTCACCGCCGAGAAGCCGAGATCGCCAGTGCAGAGGGTGACCACCTGATAGGGCAGCCCAAGCCGCTGCAGCACCGTCTCGGCATGGCCAGTGAGCGCTTCCAGTGCGGCGAATGAGTCTTCCGGACGCACCGCCTGCACCAGCTCGACCTTCTCGAACTGATGCTGACGGATCATGCCGCGGGTGTCCTTACCGTAGGAGCCGGCCTCGCTGCGGAAGCAGGGCGTGTGCGCGACCCATTGGCGTGGCAGGCTGGCGGCATCGCAGATCAGGTCGCGCACCAGGTTGGTGACCGGCACCTCGGCGGTCGGGATCAGATAGAAGTCGCGCTCCGGTCCCGGCACTCGGAACAGGTCTTCCTCGAACTTCGGCAACTGACCAGTACCGCGCAGGCTGTCGGCGTTGACCAAGTAGGGCACATAGGTCTCGCTGTAGCCGTGTTCCTCGGTGTGCAGGTCGAGCATGAACTGGATCAGCGCCCGATGCAGCCGCGCCATCGGACCATTGAGCACGGCGAAGCGCGAGGCGGTGAGCTTGGCGGCGGCGTCGAAATCGATCCAGCCGGCCGGCACGCCGAGGTCGACATGATCCTTGGGCTCGAAGTCGAAGGCGCGCGGCTCGCCCCAGGTCCGCTCGACGCGGTTGGCGCTCTCATCGGCACCATCGGGCACGCTGACATCCGGCAGGTTGGGGATGCCGAGCGCGATCTCCCGCAGCTCCTGCTGAAGCCCCTCGAGTTCGGCATCCATCGCCTTCAGTCGATCGGCAAAGGCAGCGACCTCGGCCTTGATCGGCTCGATGTCCTCGCCGGCGGCTTTGGCCTTGCCGATCGCCTTGGATTTCACGTTGCGCTGGTTCTGCAGCTCCTGCACCTCGCCCTGCAGCGCCTTGCGGCGGGTCTCGAGGGCATCGATGCGGGCGACATCGAGGGTGAAGCCGCGACGCGCGAGCTGGGCGGCGATCTGATCAAGCTCGCTGCGGAGGAGTTTGGGGTCAAGCATGTTGCATTCTATTCAGTTGTCAAAGACGAAGCTCGGTCATCACCGTCGACGCTAACCGGCCATGAGACCACATGGCCAGGCTCAACAAAATCCCTGATGCGCTCGATCGCCATTCGGGCGCGATCCGGCCGGTCAAAGAATTCAAGAATGAGTGGCAGATTGGTCGACAGGTCGACCAAGCCTGCGCTATGCACCACGCCGGAGGCACCGAAGCCGGCCACACCGCGGGTTACCGTCGCGCCCAACACGCCGAGTTCGTCGTGTAGGCATTTCAGCAGTGGCTTCAGGCCGTGATCCGATTCCGTCAGATAGACCCGGACCATGGTCGCCGAGATCAGGCCATGCTCGCAATCTGGGTCAGACTTGGTCATAGCAGCCTCGCGCTGATGATGCCGGCCCAGCAGGCCCCGAGACAGAGCAGCAGACTGCCGGCGACATTGAGCAACACGCGTATCGTCTCGCCCTGCTCCACCAGCGTCAGCGTCTCCAGCGAGAAGGTCGAGAAGGTGGTGAACGAACCGAGAAAGCCGACGAGCACCGCCGCGCGCAGCTCGGGCGCCATCAGGCCGCGTTCCAGGAAGAGCACGAACAGCAGACCCATCGCGAACGAGCCGAGTCCGTTCACCGCCAGGGTGCCCCAGGGGAAGTCGCGACCGAACAGCCGGTAAACGCCGGTCGAGACACCGAAACGCGCCACGGCACCGAGCGCCCCGCCGCCGGCGATCGCCAAGAGTTGCATCATTCGCGTACCACTGCGCTCGACCAAATCCGAGGCGGAATCTTACCTGAATCGGCAGAGCCGACCAAGATCCCTGACCTGGGACGGGTTCTCGCCTCGACGGTATCGGTGATGGTAAAACACGCCGCGTTGACCAATCCTTATGATCCCAGCTAATCTTGAGCGTGTTTTCGATTCTCGGAATGTCAATTGGCGACACGGAGCTTGCGCGTCGCGGCCCCGAACCCTTTGTGTATTCCGTCCATGCCCATAGTCAAATGCCCTCAATGCGGCAGCAGCCATGTTCGCCGCTCCCATAAAAAGGCGTCGGACCCGAGCCGCAAGAGTCTTCCTCTGCTGAGTCGGTTCTTTCGCTGTCGCGACTGTCGTTTGCGATTCCCGGCCCGAGATCTATCCACGATCTATTCCTGGGGCTTCAGTGGCTTCGCGCTCTTATCGATGGGCGTCGCTGTCATCCTGGTGGTCCGCTATCAACCTGCCACCTCCGAGCATGCATTCGTCGAGCAAGGGTGGAACGAGGCGCTCGCTGATGCGGATTCCGAGGCGGAAATACTCGATACTGACGCGGATCCCGAGGTGGAGACCCTTGATCAAGCCGAGCGCAACTACCGCAAAGGCCTCGAGCTTTTGCGTCGTTCGACCTATCGCGAAGGCGGCTCCACGCTCCCCGAGGCCGCGAAATGGCTCCGACAAGCCGCCGAGGACGACCACGCCAGGGCGCAGTTGATGCTTGGTGTGCTGCACGAGAACGGGAGCGGGGTGATTCAGGATTACGAACAGGCGCTCGCCTGGTATCGCCGCGCGGCCATGCAAGGCGAGACGATGGCGATGTACCGCGTGGGAGCCATGTTGAGTCACGGGATCGGCGCCGACAAAGACCTGGTTGATGCCTATGCTTGGTGCAATATCGCTGCGGCGCGCGGCCATCGGGAGGCCGTCATCGACCGCGACCGGGTCGCTAAGCTTCTCTCCATCGAGCAAATCAAGGAGGCGCAGCAACAGTCGAGGTCATTCGATCAGGAACTGCCCTTTCGCGTGGCGGCGCCCTTTATCCTACCCGCCGGTCTGTGAGCATTCCGACGCGGCGCCGAGCGGATCTCCTGTTGCCTCATCGAGGCCTGGTGGCGGCGGCGCGATCGAGCGCAGCGAGCCGTTCGAGCTTTTCCTTGATCCGAATCTCGAGCCCGCGCTCGACCGGCTGATAGTAGCGCCGTGGCGCCATGCCATCCGGGAAATACCGCTCGCCGGCGGCATAGGCGTCGGGCTCGTCATGGGCGTAGCGATAGGCATGGCCATGGCCGAGTTCCTTCATCAAGCGAGTGGGCGCGTTGCGCAGATGCACCGGCACCTCCAGTGAGCCTTGCTTGCGCGCGTCCTCGAGCGCGCTGTTCCAAGCCCGATAGACGGCGTTGCTCTTCGCCGCGCTAGCCAGATAGAGCACCGCCTGCGCCAGTGCCAATTCGCCCTCGGGGCTGCCGAGGCGCTGCTGCGCATCCCAGGCATCCATTGCGATCGCGAGTGCGCGCGGATCGGCATTGCCGATGTCCTCGCTCGCCATGCGCACCAATCGACGCGCGAGATAGAGCGGATCGCAACCGCCATCGATCATGCGCGCCAGCCAGTAGAGGGCGGCATCGGGCGCCGAGCCCCGCACTGATTTGTGCAGCGCCGAGATCTGATCGTAGAAGGCATCGCCGCCCTTGTCGAAGCGGCGCACGCCGTCCTCGGTGATTTGACGCAAGGTCTCGATACTGATGCGACGGATGGGTTCAAGCCTGGGCGCGGACTCCGCTCCTGGCTCCGATTGTGGCCCGGCTTCAGGCTGGCGTTCAGAGACGACCGGCGCGCTTAGATCGACCGCCAGCTCCAGCAAATTCAGCAATCGTCGCGCATCCCCATCGGCGGCCTCGGCAAGCAAGCGCCGTGCCTCGGCATCGATCAGGATGCGACCCTGGCCGCTGTCGGTCGAATCCGCAGCCTCGGTCCTAGCACCCGCATCGGCGGCCCCGTTGGCCCCTGCTTCGCCGGCCCCTTCAATGGCGTCCTGAGTCGAAGCAGGAGCCAGACCGCGCTCGGTATCGTTCAGCGCACGATCCGCCAGCCGCTCTAAATCGACCCGCTCCAGCGGCTTCAGCAGATAGACGCGCGCCCGCGAGAGCAGCGCGTTGTTGAGCGCGAACGAGGGGTTTTCGGTGGTCGCGCCGATAAAGACCAGGGTGCCATCCTCGACATGCGGTAAGAAAGCATCCTGCTGCGCCTTGTTGAAGCGATGCACTTCATCGATGAACAGGATGGTGCCGCGCTGCTCAGTAGCCCGAACCTGGCGCGCCTGATCGACCGCTGCGCGGATCTCCTTGACGCCGGCCAACACCGCCGAGAGACTCAGGAACCGGCTGTTCGACGTCGCCGCGATCAGCCGCGCCAAGGTCGTTTTGCCGGTGCCAGGCGGCCCCCAGAAGATCGCCGAATGCGGCCGATCTGCGTCAATGGCCTCGCGCAGCGCTCGCCCCGGCGCGAGCAGGTGCTGCTGGCCGACCACCTCATCGAGGCTGCGCGGGCGCATGCGTTCGGCTATAGGGATGTGCGACCACGCTGGCCGCGAGACGGATCGGCTCACATCTCTCGCGCGCGCACCCAGAGCAACGCGCCCTGCTCGACCGGCACCTGTTCACCATCGGGGTTGGTCATGGTCTCGTCGCCCTCGAGCAGGGCGGCGAAGCCCCACCAGCCGGCGCGGGGCATCGCATAGCTGAAGACGCCGTTGGCATCCGCCTTCAGCACCTGGGTCACGAAAGGCGCCGCCGGTGGCTCAACCGAGCCATCGTTGCGCCATTCCACCTCGACTGTGGCAAAGGGCACCGGCTCGCCATCGCGGGTCACGACGCCGGTGAACAGGTTGCCGGCCCAGAGCCCATAGGGACGCACCAACGGCTCGATCTCGACCGGGAAGCCGACCATCCGATCCCAGCCCTCTTCGGCGCCGAAGGCATCGACGACGGTCTTGGTGTAATGGACGATCATCACCCCCTCGGCGGGCTCCCAATACGGCGCCGGCTCGACGAAGAAGAGATAGTCGCCGGGCCCCGACACCCGATACTCGGCACTGTAGGCACGCTGGCCGTCGCGCTCGACGGCCTGCAGCCGTTGCAATAGATCCTCGGTCCCCTCCTCCGCTGTCAGCACGCCGAAGCGCGCCGGCTTGTCCATCGCCATCACCGGCCCGCGCTCCATCGGATGGGTGAAGCTCAGTGCCAGCGTCAGTGCCGGGCCGGTCTCGGCGGTTAGGATCTCGGTAGATGGAATCAGCTCGAGGAAATGCGCTTGGGCCGCAAGCGGCAGCTCCAGGCCCAGCAACAGGCCCAGCACGGCTAGCATGCGCGGCGCGGCGCCGAATCGGGATTCAGAAGCGGGCTTACTCGACATCTTAGGGGTCCTCTTGAGTGGTTAGGCTCGGTGGTTTTGGCTCGCTGGCTGTGATCGAGCCCTGATGGCCGATCACAGAATAAGAGAATTTTTATATTTATCATACAACGTGGATCTCCACAAACCCATAAAATGCATGCAGAATTAGGACTCTACGAAGGCGCCGGAACAGGCTATCCTCATCATTTTGGGCGACGTTAGCGGGTTTTCGTGCGCCCGGCCTCAAGTCCAATGGAGTTCAATGCGCTACCATGACCGGAACTGGCAACTGTTGGACTCCGTGAATGTCACCTCGAGTCATGCATATTCGAACCACACACCGCACACGCATCGGCCACTCACTCTGGGTATCGCTGGTCGCCTTGGGCCTCGTTCTCCTGCTAGGAGGCTGCGCCCAGTTTCCCTCGCAGTCGGCCACCAAAACCAGCGCGCAACTGCCCGACGATGTCGACCTCAACGAGGTCGAAGAGATCGAGGTGGCGCAGGAAACGATTCCCGAGCCCCAAGAGGTTCCGGAACCCGGGCAGCTCTACGAGTGGGATGGCAGGGGACGCAGCATCAGCCGCGTGGTGATCGACACCAACGAGCAACGGGCACGCTTCTATGACGGCCAGGAGCAGGTGGGCTGGACGACCATCGCCTCCGGAGTCTCGGCCCATCCAACGCCCAGTGGCGAGTTCGAGGTCATCGAGAAGGTCGCAAAGAAGCGTTCCAACCTCTACGGTCGCATCTACAACGCGAGCGGAGGGCTGCACAAGAGCAACGCCCATTCTCGCGATCCGATCCCCAAAGGCGGCAAATTCGTCGGCGCTCGCATGCCCTACTTCATGCGCATGACCTATGACGGCATCGGCATGCACGCGGGCGCGATCCCGCAACCGGGCCAGCCGGCCTCGCATGGCTGCATTCGACTCCCGGACGAGGTCGCCTCGAGCCTATTCGCCCATGCCGACATCGGCACCCGCGTCACGGTGATTGGCAACGGCCCGGATTATGGCGACTATGCCGAGCGTATTCGCCAGCAACGCGCGCAAGAAAGACGCAATCGCGTGGCCAAGGCTGAACGCCAGTCCGAAAGCCAGCCCGAGACGAGCGTCAGTCGCGGCGAGCCAGTCAACGCACCGTCATCGCAGGAGCGCCAAGATCGGCAAGAGCAAGAGCGCAGCGCACCTCATACAGAAACCACCGAGGCGCTGAGCGGAACAAGTGCCGACACTGTCGATGCAGCAGAGACCGCTGCCGCCGAAGCACAGGGCCCCGAACCCCGGCAGGCGGTGGAGGATCGAGCGCCCACGGCGCCACGGCGCTTGCCCGCACCCGAGGCGCCAACGATTCAATCGGTGGATCTTGGCGCTCCAAACAACGACGATGGCTGAATAATCAGGCTCGCTGGACGCACTCTGTAGAACGCGTCCAGCAACTGTTCATGGGTTCGCCGCCTTGCCGCCTCTGGCCGACGCAAGGCAAAACAGGTCAACGGTTGATCAACGCGCCCACCTGGCGCAGGGCGCCCGGCACGGTGCGCACACCGTCAACGACCCGTTTGAACCAGCCCTCCTCGCTCAGACCGCGCTCGAGCTGCTTGTGCCGAGCGGCGGGCAAGGCTGCGGCGATGGTCGTCCATAAGCCATCCAGATTCCACGGCGGCTCGTCGGGCGGTACGGCAACAATCACGCTCCGCGCGGTCGGGATCGACAGGGCTTGCGCGGCGGCGTCCAAAGCCGCGCGCATCGTGGCCTCCTTCGGTCGCACACCCATCGTTGGGTCATAAGGCGGGGACCACTCCAGCGGTGGATCGAGCCGGTCGGCATGGGTCGCGACCAGCACCAGCGGGATCGCGCTCAGGCGCGGATCGCTGGCGGTCAGCGCACGCAGGGCGGCCAGCCCGCGCTGATCGGCGGCGCGATCGGCGCGGTTGGCCGCCGTGACCCAGAGGATCAGGTCGCTCTCGCAGACCTGTTTAAGCCAGGATTCGCGCGGCATCTGCTCCAACCCCGGACTGTCCACCAACACCAAATCGCCGGCGGTGGGCTGTTGGAGATGATAATGGGCAAAGGCCTCCGAGGGCCGCGTCACACCAATCGGCACCTGAGCGACACCCAGCAACGCGTTCAGCAGGCTGGACTTGCCCACATTGCGCTGGCCGGCCAGCACGATGGTCAAGGGCGACGGTGCTTGCGGCGACTTGGCTGGCGGTGCGGTCGCGAGCAGCTCATCGGCGCGGCGTCGATAATGGCCGGCATAGAGGCGGATGAACACCTCGCCGACCTCGCGCGCGAGAATCGCTGCGACCCGCGCCTTGGCCGCCGCGCCGAGCACGTCCACGGCCTTGGAGACGGCCAGCCCCCGCACCTCGTAGAGGACGGCCGAGAGGGGATTGACCCAGCGCAACGCCCGCGCCAGTCCCAGCAGCGGCGGTAGGGTACTGTTGCCGGTTTGATAGACATCCAGCATCAAATCGACCTTGATGTGGCGCATCACCGGGAAATTCCGGGTCAGGGTCTCGCGCAACGCACGCGCAAGCTCCTCGTTCATCAGCAACACTTCCGCCAGCGTGAAGCGCAGCGCGGCTTTCGAGAGCCCCGAGGCGAGCTGTTCGTTCGCCGGATCGCCCACAGGTTCGCCTTCCGGCGTATAGGCGATGGCAACGGCGTTGACGGTGCGCAACAGCAGATCGCGAATCCTCTCCGCTGTCTGCAGATCCTCCGCCGTGGCCCCGGCGACGATCTGCTCGAGCGCGGCGCGCGCCTGTTGCTCGCCCGGTGCGGCATGCGGATCGCCGGGCGCAACCCTGATCTCATGCGCGCGTCTCTCATGCGCGCGGACCTCCCGCGCGCGCGGTCCCCAGCCATGTCGCACCAACACCAGCGGGATCAGGGTCAGCGCCACGAGGCTGATCGGCCAATACCAGAACCAGCCCTGTTGCCAGAGAAACGCCAGCCCCAGCGGCAGCACCAGCACGAAGGGCGCCGGCACCAGAACGATCACCAGTAGCTCGCGCCAATAGGGGCGAAGACTGTGAGCAGTCTGTTTCAACCCGTTCAACGGCTTCTTCAACGCCCTTGCTCCTTGTCCTTGCGCTCTTCGTAACGCAGACGCGCATCCCGCAAGGCCTGCTGGTAACGCTCGCGCAGCACCTCATGATCCGGTTCACGCCCCGCCGCGCGCTCGCTGAAGTAATACAGCGCCGCCTCGCCGATCGCCCAGGTGATGGCGAAGGTCCAGGCGGCGACCACCGCAGTACCCCAGCCCAGCCCGAGCTTCAGCCCCTGCTGAACAAGCCACCGGCCGCCGAAGCCGAGCACGAAGCCGGTGCCCAGCGCGGCGACCAACTCGCTCCATTGATCGCGCGTTGCCGGTTGCCCATAGCGGCGGGCGATCTGATTGACCATGGTGGCTTGCAGACTGGCCGAGCCCAAACCGCCGATGATCGGCGCTGGCACTGCATTCGCCGCCACCGCCGCCATCGTCCAGGGCAGCATCACCTTGGTGCGCACCTGCTCGGCTTGCGACAAGCTGACGGACGCGCGCAGGCGCATCACGGTTTCCGGCAAGACCTGCTCCAGCACTTCCCACAGGCGCTGGGCGCCATAGTCGCTGGGAGGCAGCGCCTGTTCCGGGCGCGTGAAATCCAGCGGCACGAACAACGGTGGATGATGACCGGGCAGATCGGCGAACAGTTGCCGCTGCGCCAGCATGGACTGCCGGAGTTCATCGGGCAGACCGGGCAGCGCCCAATCGCTGTCGTCGCCGGTGAAGGGATAGGGCAGCAGGTGGCGGTCGTGACGACGATAGCCATGATGCAGGCAGGTTTGCGCGACCAGCAGCGGCCAGTCAGGATGCTGGGCGCGCAGCGGCTTGAGGACCGCGAGCACGTCTTCCAGCGCCAGGTCGTCGACCCGCGCCACCACCATAATCACTTGCGCCTGGGTGCAGGCGTGTTGAAGATCGGTCGCCGGATCATCATCGGCGACATCACTCAGGCCCCGAGTATCGAGAAAGCGCAGCACCGGACGCTCCTCGGGGAAGGCATACAGACGCACATCCTTGGTCATCGGCACGAAGCCGTTGCCGATCTGGTCATGCGCCCGGCCAACGATTTCAGCGACAATGCTGGTCTTGCCGGCTTGGGTCTTACCGAGCAACCAGATGGTGGGTGCCTCGGCCCCGGCCCAGACTTGGGCCTGGGCGATACGCCTGCTCTGCTCGCCGCTGTCGTCAGTGGCTTTGGTCGCTCTCGCTGTCTTCATCAGTCTGCCTCGTAACCGGGGTCAGGCCGCCGCGCGGCTCCACGCTCACGTTAACACTTTCGGATGCAACCGGTTCATCCCCGCAGGCGCGGGGAACACGCTCGGGATTCGGTGAGCACGTCCGACATGACCGGTTCATCCCCGCAGGCGCGGGGAACACGTCGGGGGCGCTCGCCCAGCGTTGCCGGGTCTCGGTTCATCCCTGCAGGCGCGGGGAACACGCCTGCTCACGCCGCTTACGCTCCTCGGCCAACGGTTCATCCCCGCAGGCGCGGGGAACACGGCGTCGAGCGCAACTAGGCGCTCCTCAAAATCGGTTCATCCCCGCAGGCGCGGGGAACACGTCGATGACGAGGTTCAGAAGCGCGCCGGAGTCGGTTCATCCCCGCAGGCGCGGGGAACACACCAGACCGCGATCGAGCGCTACCGTGCTGGACGGTTCATCCCCGCAGGCGCGGGGAACACTATCCAGGCGTTCAGCCTATAGAGAACTCAACGGGTTCATCCCCGCAGGCGCGGGGAACACGATTCCGACCTCAGCCTCCATCTTTTCAAATACGGTTCATCCCCGCAGGCGCGGGGAACACAGCGTTCTAGGCGCTCCTGTTTTTGCGCTGATCGGTTCATCCCCGCAGGCGCGGGGAACACGTATCGGCGCGAGGTGCCGGCTGGGGCAGGGTCGGTTCATCCCCGCAGGCGCGGGGAACACGCGAAGTCGACGCCGGTCTGTAGACGCGCGGCCGGTTCATCCCCGCAGGCGCGGGGAACACGATCACTTCGCCGAAGGCCGCCTGATCGACGGCGGTTCATCTCCGCAGGCGCGGGGAACACAGGTTGCTCGGCAAATGGAGTTGATCCAGGTGCGGTTCATCCCCGCAGGCGCGGGGAACACATGCCCACTATGGACATTTGCGCTGACGATGCCGGTTCATCCCCGCAGGCGCGGGGAACACCTGCCGCTTGCCGAACGGGCCGAACTCGACGCCGGTTCATCCCCGCAGGCGCGGGGAACACTTGCTGCCACGCCGTGCCACTCGCTTTCAATGCGGTTCATCCCCGCAGGCGCGGGGAACACCCATCGCGCAACCACTGCACTGCCGAGCCGGTGAGGTTCATCCCCGCAGGCGCGGGGAACACTAACGATTGGCGAAGCCAAAAAGCTAGCTACACGGTTCATCCCCGCAGGCGCGGGGAACACCGGTTTGATAGACCGTTTCGATACTCAGGAAACGGTTCATCCCCGCAGGCGCGGGGAACACTACCCGTAAAGCTTTTGTGCACGATGTTATACCGGTTCATCCCCGCAGGCGCGGGGAACACTCCGTGGTCCCGTCCGTCTCAGCCCGTGACACCGGTTCATCCCCGCAGGCGCGGGGAACACTCTGATGGCAATATCAGTGCCACCTGGCAAACCGGTTCATCCCCGCAGGCGCGGGGAACACGACAAAGCTGCTCTCCTGGTTGTCGAGTGCGACCGGTTCATCCCCGCAGGCGCGGGGAACACCATCGGCATCGGCGGTCGCCGCCGGAGTCACCAGGTAGAGGCAGGGAGCGGGGCGCGGCTCCTGATCTGCCAGGTCACCGTTGGCGTCGCGGCGATGGCGTTGAAGCCGGCCTGCGCGTTGGATGATCAAATCGATCGGCGCCAGGTCGGACACCATGACGTCGAAGTCGAGATCGAGCGATTGCTCAACGACCTGGGTGGCGATCAGGATCTGGCCTTGCCGCTGCGTGGAACTGCTTTGCGGACCAAAGTGCGCGAGCACCTGACGCTCGATAGCGAGCCGATCACCGAGGGCGAAACGTGCATGGAAAAGCTGCAAGCGGTCTTCGGGAACGCCTGCGGCGCGCAGTTGTTGCCAGGCTTCGATGGCATCGTCGACGCTGTTACGTATCCAGCATCCGCATCGGTTTTGCCGGTGTGCCTCAAGCAGTACCTCGAGTGCTACGGTGGTCTCGTCGATACAAGCGACCGCCACTTCTCGGCGTGCACGCTCGGAGCTGGCGACTGGAAGCTCGCAGCTCACCGTGGTCGTGATCTGCGTCAACAGGGGGTATGCATCCTGTTCGAGTGATACCGGCTCCGCGTGGCGACCGGCGCGGAATGCATTGGCGAGCGCCTGACGCATCTGGCGCGGTAGCGTGGCGGATAGCAGGATCACATGGCCGCCAATATATGCCTGGAACCTCAGGAGCGCAGCTAACAGCTCCTGCATATAGGCATCGTAGGCATGCACCTCATCGACAATGAGCACCTTGCGCGAAAGCCCAAGCAGGCGCAGGGACTGATGCCGGCTTGGCAGCACGCCAAGCAGGGCCTGGTCGATCGTGCCCACGCCGAGGTCGGCCAGCAACGCCTTCTTGCGGTGATCTCCGATCCAGGCCGCGCGCAGATTGGCCGCGCTAGTTTCAGCCTGGTCGTAGTCGCGTTCGCCTGGGGCATCGGGCAGCACCCCGTCACGCGCGGCGGATGCTTGCACGAGGCGCGAGGCGCCATGGGTCAGCACGAGCCCGGGCTCTTCATCGAACAAGCGCTGGTAGATTTGGTTGTCGATGATGCGTCGATGCATGGCGTTGGAGGTGGCCATGGTCGGCAGTGCGAGGTAGAGGCCGTCCGCAGCGCCGGCTGCTTGCAGACGATGCGCCAGTGTGAGGCTGGCCTCGGTCTTGCCCGATCCGGTGAGATCCTCAAGGATCAAGAGCTGTGGACTGTCCGATAGCTCAAGTTCGGCGCAAAGCTGTTGCAGCGGTGTTGGCTGAGCGGCAGCGAGATAGGGAAACAGCACTTGCTGGGACTTGGCCGTCACGCTGAGCGGCAGCACGCCGCTTTGCGCGAGTGCACGCTCAGCGGCGGGTTTGGCGTGCTCGTCCCAATAGGTTTCGAGCGACATCGCTTCTTGTCGATAGGTGAACAGTTCGGCATTGGAGCCAAGCCAATCGCAGAGCACCCCAATGCCCGCCAGCCACCAAGAGCCCAGTTTAAGCGCATGCTCAAAGGCCTTTGGGTCATCGACCCGCAACGGCGCGTCCTCAAGCAGCAGCGTTCCAACGTCATCGCAGAAGGCCAATGCGGCTTCGCAGTCGCGCTGCGTGAACTGGTCTTTGAGCCACTTGTCTCTGTGATTTCTCCAGGTGCTCGAGGGCGGCTGCCCGTGGTGCCCGGCGCCGGCCGCCATCCAATAACCCAATGCCGTTCTTATTGTGCGTCGGCCGGATGCTTCCGGGACGAGCCGATCGACAACGGCTTCCCGCAAAACAGTGTCCCAGAGTATAAGTCCAAGGGTATCGTGGCACACGGTATAGCCCGTTGCCGACGGCAGCTCCGACGCGATCCCCGGAAAGACCGATCGCAGGCATTGGAAGCGATAGCCAAACTTGCCGACGTCGTGGAGGGCGAGCATGAAAGTGGTCCATCGAACCAGGCTTTCCTCGTCGATCCCGAGCAACTGGCTGAGACGTGCGCGCAAAGGATGGTGCTGTTCGAGATAGACGTGCGCGCAGGCGGCGACATCGAGCGCATGATAAGGCAGCAGGTGGAATGCGCCTTCCTTGCTGGCCTTTCCCCAATAGTTCCAGTAGCTGGCTTTATCTTGGTTCGCATCCAACATCGCTTTATCCCTCGACCAAGGAATGTGCCGGCTTGAAGAGACGTTGGCAATGATCAGCAGCAGGAACTGGCGCGCCTGAAGGGCGAATACGAAGCGCTGACGCAGGCGGCGATCCAGAAGGACTGCGAGATCGCCTTGGAGACGCGCGGCGCTGGTTAGCAGCGCGCGCAACGACAGCCGCTCGACTCAGGTGTCACGCCCCCGCCCCGGAAACGCCACCACCTCAGCGCGCGCTTCCTGCGCGGCTCCGGCATTCACCGCCCCCGCCTTGAGCTTGGGCATCGGCAGCATCCGCACCTGCTCGCGCCGATGGGAGAGCAGGCCCGCCGGCAGGCCGGCCAAGGCCTCGATATCCTTCGGATGCAGGCGCAGCTGGGCAAGGAGCTGCTCGACGCTGAAGCCGCCCTGGGTCAGCAGCAGGCGGATGGAACGCTCCATCAGGCGCGGTTGCTCGAGCGTCAGGCGCTCGTCCTCGGGCTCGGCGCGCACCCAGCCACGGGCGCTGATGTATTTGAACAGCCGCCCGGCGTGCTCCTCGGTGATCAGCCCGAGATCCTTGCAGCGGTAGATCATGGCACCGATCGACACCCCCCAGCGCGGCTTGAGGGTGCGGAAGGCTTCGAGCGAGATCTCGGGCAGCTCGTTGACGAAGCCGTCGGCGGGCATGAGGAAGGCGCTGGCGAAGCGGTGGGCTTGGTTTTCGAGTTCCTTGAACTCGTCTCGATGAGTGAGCGCGCTCTGATCGACCTGGCGATGCAGCACCAGATGGCCAAGCTCGTGGGCGGCATCGAAGCGCGAGCGCACGGCGGTGCGCTTGTCAGCGGAGAGCAGCACATAGGGGCGGTCATCGGCCAGCGACCAGTGCGAGACACCATCGATGGACGGCGCCGCGAAGGCACAGCGCCCGACAACGATGCCGGCATTCTCCATCACCAGCAGCAGGTCCGGGATCGGCGCGCGCCACAGCCCCCATTGCTCGCGCACGCGCGCGGCGGCCTCCTCGATGTCGCACTCCTGCAGGCGCTGGACATCTTCGCCACCGAGGTCCGGCACCGCCGGCACGGGCAGCTCGATCCAGCCCTGCAGGTCATGGCTGATGCGCTGCAGCCAGAGCAGGTGCTGGGTGATGCGCTCGCGCGAGCGCTGGGTGGCGTTGGCCATGGAGCGAAAGAAGCGCGGACGCTCGCCGGTCTCGAAGGGGCGGTTGAGGAAGTAGTCGCGCGGCACGCGCAGCACCTTCGCCAGCGCCTCGAGGGCGACCGGGTCGGGCGTCTGCTGGCCCGATTCCCATTTGCTCACCGTCGGGGCCGAGCGCTTCACGGCGGTAGCCAGGGCAATGCGTGTGAGTCCCCGGGCGAGCCGTGCCTGCGTCAGTTGGGTCGCCTGAAAGCCTGGGGTGCGTGCGCCCATGGTCGTTACCCTTACTCCTGTGTTCAGTGATTGGAAGCCCGCCCGGCCTGGTCTTGGTGCTGCTTGAGCACGGGCCGGGCGCGGTCGACTGGCTGCTGGGCCTGGTCGGCATAGGCGGCGTAGATCTGATCGAGCGTCTTGAGCAGATGCCAGCCCTTGAGATCGCGCGTGGGGATGCCGAAGCCGAGGCGCATCGGCAGGGTCTCGTCCTGCCCGGTGCCGGGGCGCGCGTAGAGCACGATGATGATGGCAAGGATGCCGGCATCCGGGTCACAATCGTCCCACAGCGCGAGCTGATCGCCGTTGCTGGGATTGTGACGCGCTAGAGCCTGCTTGTACTCCTTTTGCTCGATCGGGTCACCCCAGTGATCGACCTTGGCATGGGTGATGAGGAAGTGGCCGCTCATGGCCAACGCGAAGGCATGCGTGTTGACCTGCTCGAAACGATAGCGCATGCCGATATCCTCGGCGCTGAGGCGGAAGGCCTCGCCGCGCTCGAAGTAACGCGTGGTGCCCAAGCGCATGCGATGCGCGGGGACCTCCGGTGGCGTGCGGACCGCTTGCTCGTGGGCGATGGCGGTGCAAGCGCACATCCGCTCCTCGAGCCGGTGGAAGAAGTCCTCGGGGATGGCGGTGAGGGCGGATTGCAGCAGATCAGGCATCGCGATGGTACCTCGGGACGGGCTCAAGTTCGGGTTTCGCAAATGCTGAGAATAGCGCGAAAAACGTTCGTTGACCGAGCCTTGGCGCTCTGGCGGCCGCGTGCGCCTTGCGGATCTCGCCCACGCTGTCCGTGCGCATCGATCTGGGATCGCTGACGGTGAAGCAGCGTGTCTCCTCAAGCATGGCGCCCTCGACAGGATTCGAACCTGTGACCTACCGCTTAGGAGGCGGTTGCTCTATCCTGCTGAGCTACGAGGGCGAGAAGCCGTCCATGTTAACGCGCTCGGGCCGTGCCGACCAAGCCGAAAGCGCACGCATGGGGTGACAAAGTGCCCAACTCCACTTAAACTAAGCGGTCTGGCTGAGTGGCAGAGTGGTTATGCAGCGGCCTGCAAAGCCGTGGACGCCGGTTCGATTCCGACCTCAGCCTCCAGATTCTCAAGCCTGCAAAATGAGGCTCCCCGTGATCCGATTCGTGATCCGATTGCCCACGGGAGCCGTGCTTTGTTCCGCCCTCGACCCCAATGCGCGTGAGGCACCATGAGCACACTGACGCATTTCAATCGGGCTGGCGAGGCGCGGATGGTCGACGTCGGCGCCAAGCCCGACACCGAGCGCCTGGCTGTGGCCGAGGGGCGCATCCGCATGCAGCCACAAACGCTGCACCAGATCCAGCAAGGTGACCATGCCAAGGGCGACGTGCTCGGCATCGCGCGCATCGCCGGCATCATGGGCGCTAAGCGGACCGCCGATCTGGTGCCGCTCTGCCATCCATTGGCGCTGACCAAGGTCGACTGCGACTTCGAGATCATCGATGAGACCGGGAGCGGCAGCGAACCGACGGTGATCTGTCGCGTGACGGTGGCGACAAACGGCCGCACCGGCGTCGAGATGGAGGCCCTCTGCGCGGTGCAGATCGCACTGCTGACCATCTACGACATGTGTAAGGCGGTGGATCGCGGCATGATCATCGACGCTGTGCGCCTGCTCGAAAAACGCGGCGGGCGCAGCGGCCACTGGGTGCGCGACGCGTGAACGAACCGGCCACCCATCCTTTCTTCCAGCGCGCGGCCTTCCTCAGCGCCGCACCGGATCTGGCGGCAACCCCGGACGATAGCGGCTATGAAGTGGCTGTCGCCGGCCGCTCCAATGCCGGTAAGTCGAGCGCCATCAATGCCCTCTGTCATCAACGCGGGCTGGCGCGCACCAGTAAGACGCCCGGGCGCACGCAGCAGTTGATCTTCTTTCGCCTGGATGACGAGCGCCGGCTCGTGGACCTGCCCGGCTATGGGTTCGCGAAGGTCTCGTTGTCGATCAAGCAACGCTGGCAGCTGTTGATGGAACGCTACCTGGAGCATCGCGACTCGCTGAAAGGGCTGGTGGTGGTGATGGATATCCGCCATCCACTCACCGACATCGATCAGCAGATGATCGCCTGGGGAATCGCCGCTGATCTACCGCTGTTGCTGTTGCTGACCAAGGCGGACAAACTCAAGCGCGGCGCGATCGCGCGCAGTTTGACCGAGGTCCGCAAGGCACTGTCGGCGGCGTCGGTGCCGGTCGAGGTGATCGCGTTTTCCGCTGTCAGTCGCCTCGGCTTGGAGCAGGCTCAGGACCAGATCTCGGACTGGCTCGCGGTGGCGCCCCGGCCTCAAAACTCGCCGGCTGCGGCCCCTTGAATGATCGTGCGCAAGGTATCGCGCACATCGATGGCCGCCTGCTTGAGTTCCGCCGGCAGTTCTTTACCGCCGTGGATCATGAAGTCCAGGTTCATCGAATAGAGCCAGAGCTTGCCGTCGCGATCCTCGACCACGGCAATCCGGCAGGGCATGAAGCCACTGTAGTGATTGCGATACTCGAGCATCATCTTGCCGACCTGTGCATCACAGAATGACAAGAAGTTGACGTAGCGATAATCCTCGCCGGTCACCGCCTCGACCTGCTGATAAAAGGGTGACTCGCCGACGAAGAGCAGGTTGTTGGTGGTCGCGAGGCTCTTCAGTGACTCGACGACCTCGTCGGTGCTGAGTCCTTCTTCCACCGGCACCGACCACATCATGGCGCCACCAGGATCGCCCGTCTCGAACAGGGTCGCGACGAAGTTCGAATAGACGGGGACGAACTCCGGATCGAAGTCGGCCAACTTCGGCCCCAACCAGAGTGTGGCAATCAGCAGCGTCGCCAAGGCGAGCCCGCCGATCACCGCGAGCAGATTACGAATCAGAGTCATGCCGGGCTCCCAGGGAGAGGGCTGAAACGGCCAACGGCCATCGGGGAGTCCGATGAGCCGTTGGCCGACATCGCCTAGCCGAGGCCGATCAGTTAGCGCCAGCGGCCGGGCCAGCGCTTGGCGCGGCCGACTGCTCAGGCATCGGTGGCGTTTCGCGCATCTCGGGCATTGCCGGCATGTCGCGCATCATCATCGGCGGCATCTGGTGCATGCGCCCGCAGCCGGGCCCCATGTTGTCGCAATTTGGATGCATGCCGTGATGGCCGCCATGATGACCGCCGTAGCCCGGATAGCCTTGACCATAACCGCCCCAAGGCTGCTGGCTGCGCCCTGGACCCATGCCCATGGGTGGCATCGGCCGGGCCTCGGGCTGGTTGGCACCACCGAAGAGCGCGGCGATGGCCTCCTTCTGCTCATCGCTCATCGCCTCGATGGTCTCGCGATAGGCCTCGTAGCGCTCGAGCATCTCTTGGCGACGCTGCTCGGCCTTCTCGCGCATCTCCTCGATGCGCTTGGCCCGTTCCTCCATTGCGGCTTCATAGCGTTGTTGCATCTCGGCGCGCATGGCTTCCATCGACTCGGCCGTGGGCGCCTCCGGCATCCGCGAGGCAGGGTTGGCCGGCGCCTGTGCCTCGGTTTGCTTGGGGGCTGCGGCTTCCGCAGCCGGTTCGGCTGGCTCGGCGGACTGCTTTGCTTCTTCCTGGGCAACGGCGGCGCCACCCAGGCTCAGAGAGAGGGCAAGCGCGGAGGCGAACGAGAGGAAACGATCTTTATGGGTCATGGTGGTGGGACTCCTCATCTTGACGTGGCTTCAGGGATGGAGGGACGCGGCGACCATAGCACGGTTGCCACAGGCGAGAAAGTGGCGGCTGAAAGCCCGCGAGACGGGCGCGAAACCCGCGACAGTCGCTCGAGAGCGTATAGAATGCAGGAATTCAAGGGGATTCAAGGCAAGTTTGATGCAATCAGGAGAGCAAGCCATGCGTATCGGCGATCTGATGGCGAAAAGCGGTGTCAAGTTCGGGACCAGCGGCGCCCGGGGCCGGGTCGAGGACATGAGTGACCTGGTCTGTTACGCCTATGCGCAAGGCTTCTTGCGTTACCTGCTCGGAAACGGTGCGCTCGCGGCCGGCGCCGAGGTCGGGCTCGCCGGTGATTTCCGCGCCAGTACGCCGCGCATCATCGGCGCCTGCGCCAAGGCCGTGGCCGACAGCGGTTGCCGGCCACGCTACCTCGGCCGCATCCCGACACCCGCGCTGGCCGCCTACGGGATCACCCAAGCCTGGCCGACGATGATGGTCACCGGCAGCCACATCCCGGATGATCGCAACGGCATCAAGTTCAACCTCCCCAGCGGTGAGATCCTCAAGGAAGACGAGGAAGGGATTCGCGCTCAGTCGATCGAGCTGCCGGCGGGGCTCTTCGATGCCAACGACGGCTTCATCGACCCGAGCCACGCCGCGCTACCGCCCGAGGAATCAAGCGCGCTCGAGGCCTACGTCGCGCGTTATTTGGACTTCTTTCCGCCTGACTGGCTCGCCGGTCTGCGCATTGGCCTCTATGAACACTCGAGCGTCGCGCGCGACGCGCTGTTTCGCGTACTCGCCGGGCTGGGCGCCGAGGTCGAGCGTCTCGGCTTCTCCGAGACCTTCCTGCCGGTGGACACCGAGGCGATCCGCCCCGAGGACATCGCGCTGGCCCGCGACTGGGCAGCGACGGGACGCTTCGATGCGCTGGTCTCGACCGATGGTGATGGCGACCGACCATTGATCGGCGACGAGCATGGCGAATGGCTGCGAGGCGATATCGCCGGGGTGCTCTGTGCCCAGGCCTTGGGCGCCGCTGCGGTGGTGACGCCGATCAGCTCCAACACCGCCTTGGAGCGCGGCGGCTGGTTCGCTCGGGTGGAGCGCACCCGCATCGGCTCGCCCTATGTGATCGCCGGCATGCAGGCGCTCTCGGCACGCGGCATCGCGCCTGTGGTCGGTTATGAAGCCAATGGTGGCTTTCTGACCGCTTCCGATATCGAGCGCCAGGGCCAGGTGCTGCCGGCATTGCCGACGCGCGACGCGGTGATCGTCGCGGTCACCCTGATCGGCGCCGCACGCGCCAGCAAGCAGCCGCTCTCGGCCCTGGCCCAGTCGCTCCCACTGCGTTTCACTGACAGTGACCGGCTCAAGGACTTCCCGAGCGAACTGAGCGCCGAGCGCTTGGCGGCCTTCCAGACCGGCGATGCCGACGCCGACCGCGCCGCGCTCGAGGCGGTGTTCGCCGCCGAATTCGGACCGGTCACCTCGGTCGACCATACCGATGGTATCCGCATGACCCTCGCCGATGGCGACATCCTGCATCTGCGCCCGTCGGGCAATGCACCGGAGCTGCGCGCCTATACCGAGGCCGACAGCAGCGCGCGCGCCCAAGATTTGAGCCAACGCTGCCTGGCCATTCTGGAGCGCTGGCGCGGCTGAGGAGATCGCGGCTCAATCGGGTCGCCACGCAGTCTCGGCTGTCAAGCCCAAGGATCTGGAGGCGCGGGAGGCGCGCGTCGGGGCGAACGACCAGAACGCCGAATCAGACGTCTCTGCATCGTCCCAGGGGTTGCCCCATGACGCGTCTGGCTGGACCGAGCGCGCGGTAACGCTCGGCGCGCGCCTCCAAGAGGGAGAGGTCTGCCGCATCGAGCTGCTGTTCAAACGCCTTCAGTCTGGCCTCGGCGGACTCAGGGCCAAGGGCCTCCGAGACCAACCCAATCAGCGTGGGGTCGATGAGCCGCGCGCGACCGCCACTCAGGACAATCCGCACGGTCGACAGGGTCCGCACCCGATCAGCGCGATCCCAGTCTTGCGAGCGCACCAGCTCAAGGCCGAGCACGGCATCGGCATGCAACGCCACGGGATAGTCACCGGCGTCGACCAGGATCAGCAGATCGCCCGTCGCTGCGGGCTTGAGCGGGGCGCCAATCAGCACTGCGGGGCTGACCACCGGGACCAGCTCGCCACGCAGATCGAACGCGCCCACGAGATAATCGGCCGTGTCGTCGAGCGCCGTCAGGCGGGGCAGTGATAGGCAGGTCCGCAATTGCCCGGCGGCAACCGCATAGGTCTGGCTGGAGAGCGCGAACACCACGCACTCCTCGGTATTGGTCAAGACCGGTTGCGCGGAGATCGCGAGCGCGGTCTGCTCGGCTAGGCTCATGTCGGGCTCTCCCGGCCATCGTGGTCGACTTACCAGGCGCCGGGGCGGAAGACTACGTACCTCGGCGGCGTTGCGCTAAGCCTAGTCCAAAATGACGGGTTTTTTGCGCCCGATGGGCCGAATTCGAGTCCGATTCAGTCGATGGGTCCTTCGCGCAGCAGAGGACGCATCGCGCGCAACAGGTTCGCGAACA
This sequence comes from Halochromatium sp. NSM3, assembly GCF_059621085.1. Classification (NCBI taxonomy): domain Bacteria; kingdom Pseudomonadati; phylum Pseudomonadota; class Gammaproteobacteria; order Chromatiales; family Chromatiaceae; genus Halochromatium; species Halochromatium sp. NSM3. The sequence goes on from NZ_JCAQIA010000001.1 coordinate 62,742, forward strand.
GCGGCGGATGACCGGCCTCCTCGCGCGCTAGCAAGTCTTTCATGTGCTCGCGCCGGGTCGGCATCTGAAAGCAGGCCGGGCAGCTGTCCGGCACCACCGGCAGGCCAGCGTTGCTAGCGAAATCACGCATCTGCCGCTCACGGCAGTAGACCAACGGCCGAATGATCCGCACATCTCCGGCATCGTTGCGGTAATGCGCCTTCATGGTACGCAGCTGGCCGCCATGGAACATCGACATCATCAGACTCTCGGCCAGGTCGTCGAGATGCTGGCCGAGCGCAAGCACGTTGTAGCCATGGGCGCGACAAAGCCGGTACATGATGCCGCGCTTCATGCGCGCACAATAGGCGCAGAAGGAGTCGCCATCCATGTGCTCGCGCGCCTGCTCCATGATCGGTTGCCGCTCATAGTGCCAAGGCAGGCCGCGTTGGTCGTACCACTCGGTGAGCGGCGCGGGATCGAAGCCCGGCACCTCGGGGTCGATGGTGAGCACGGCGAGTTCAAAACGCACCGGGGCATAGCCGCGCAGATGGCGCAACACCTCAAGCAGCGAGAGCGAATCCTTACCGCCCGAGACCCCGAGCAGGATGCGATCGCCGTCGCGGATCATCTCGAACTCCGCGATCGCCCGCCCGACCTGTCGCAGCAGTGACTTCGGCGGACGCATCGGTTCGAATGGGACTTGCGCTGACATCGGGTGACTCGATTCCTGATTGATCTCGATTCCTCGCTGATGATGCTCGGATCAACGCCGAGGCGGGCTCACTGATTGACCGCCGGCGCGCGCCGGCGTGCGCGCTCGGCCGCCGGGTCCAAGGCGCGCCGGCGCGGACTGCGCTGCACGAAGCGATGCTGCTCCAACTGCCAGCCATCGGCGCTCGCGGTCAGCACCAGGCAGGAGGGACCGCCGGCCGTGCGTACGCGACCGGCGGCGCCGGGATTCAAGACCCAGGGCAGCTCCTCACGATCATCGGCCAGCACATGGCTGTGGCCATAGCAGATCGCGCGCGCGTGCGGATAGCGCGCGCGCAAGCGCTCATGGCGCCGGGCCGCCGGCAGGCGATGACCGTGTACCAGCACCAGCTCACCGCCGGGCAGTGCCACATGGGCCTCCCAGGGGATGCTGACCAGCAGCTCGCGCTGGTCCTCTGGCCATTTGCGCGCGACATCATTATTGCCCAACACCGCATAGACGCGCCCGCCGCGTGGCTGCAGTTGCGCCAGTACATGGGCGTTGCCGATGTCGCCGGCATGCAAGGCACTGTCGCAGTGGGTGACGAGTGCGGCAATCCGAGGGTCCAGATACCCATGGGTATCGGCCACCAGCGCAACGCGCACCGCACTCACGCGGCGACCTGGGGCGGCTGGACAAAGCGCGGACGCATGACCTGCGTTGTGGTCGGCGTTGTGGTCGGCGGGCGCATCGGTCAGCTCATGGTCAGCACGAGCTTACCGATTGCGCCGCCGGCCTCGAGCCGACGATGGGCGGCGGCCGCCTGCGCGAGCGGGAAGCGTTCGGCGACATGGATACGCAGCTCACCGGCGTCAATGTATTCGCCGCAGCGACGCAGGATCTCGCCTTGGTGCGCGAGCGCGGCGGACAGGCCCTTGAGCTGGGGCGTGAGCATCAGCTCCAGGCTGATACGCAGATTGCGGTTGCGGACCTCCTTGAGATCCAGATCCGGGCCCGGATCGAGGATGCTGACCAGATCGCCATAGACCGCCATCAGGGGGATCGTCTCGCGGAACACGGCCGGCCCGACGGTATCCAGCGCAACATCCACGCCCTCGCCTTGGGTCCAGTCCGCGAGCACGTCGCGCAGCGATTCCTCGCGGTAGTTGATCGCGTACTCGGCGCCTAGCTCGTGGACGAAGCTAGCCTTTTCGGCGCTGCTGATGGTGGTGGCGACGCGCGCGCCGGCGATCCGGGCGAGCTGAATCGCGACATGACCGACGCCGCCGGCGCCGCCATGGATCAGCACGCGCTGGCCTTCATGCAGGCCAGCGCGGTCGAAGAGCGCCTCCCAGGCCGTGATCAGCACCAGCGGCGCGGCTGCGGCCTCGGCGAAATCCAACGCGGTGGGCTTGGGCTGGGCGATGGCCTCATCGACCACGATGTATTCGGCATCATTACCGTGCGGCCCGCCCAGGCCACCGTGGCAGAACCAGACCGCATCGCCGGGTTGGAACCGCGTCACGTCCTCACCGACGGCCTCGACCACACCGGCGCCATCGCAGCCAAGCACCGCTGTTAGGGTGTCCGGAATCAGGGTGCCGCGCGCGCGAATCTTGGTATCCACCGGGTTCACCCCAGCCGCTTCCAAGCGCACCAACACCTCGGTGGCCGATTGAATCTCCGGGCGCGGTAGCTCGACCAGGGCCAAGACATCCGGCGTGCCCGGCTCACGCATCTGTATCGCCTTCATTGCATCTCCTCGCGATTGACTCGGACAAACGTTGCGCAGGATGACACAGGCATCAAGCCCCATGGCCCATCAAGACCGGTCTCGATGAGCGTGCGTTTCCCGCTCAAGCCGCCATTAGGGTACTCGACGGCGTTGCTCGGTGCATGCTGCCCGCGCCGAATCCCGCATGTACACTACACTGATGAGAGGATGATGCGATGAGTAGAACGACATGCAAATCGAACACTGGCACGCTGATCACGATGGCCCCTTGAGCGAGCTTGCGTTACGGCACAAGCTCGAACGGCGCGGTTATCGCGTCTCCCGCTTCGTGTATTCGCCCGGGATGTTCTTCCCCCCCCATGATCACGCTGAGGACAAGATCGATGCCGTGCTCTCGGGCCGCTTTCGCGTCACCATGCAAGGCCGAGAATCGGTGCTCGAGGCCGGTGACTTGGTGGTGGTGCCGAAACACGTCACCCACACGGCGGAGGTGGTCGGCGAAGAGCCCGTTGTCAGTCTCGACGGCGTTCGCTAGCCATTTTGGCACCGGCTATTCATCGCTGACCTATTTTCGCCAGCTGCCCACAGCCGTGCTGAAGATCGACCAGAGCTTCATTCGCGACATGCTGCACGATAAGGATGACCAGCCTTGCAGAGGCAGCCCCTAGCCCAAATCAATCGGTCGATCGCGTGATCGATGGTGGTTGAGCCAACTGACGCCCAGCAGTACACGTTTGGCGCATCCGCAACAGGCGTGAAAATCGCGCGCTGTTTGATCGCACGGCCTTCATCGCGCTGTCTTCATCACCATGAGGAGCCTAGCCACGGATGACGACCATCATGCTCGTCGACAACGGTTCAAGCCGGGCCGATACGACCCTGGCACTGCGACGCCTCAGCGACGCCCTCGCGCGGCGGCTCGGCCAGCCGGTGCATCCGGTCTCGCTGGCGCATTCCTCGAAGGTGCCCGCGCAGGCACTCGATGGGCGACCCGCCGACACGCTCGAGCCTTTTCTCCTGCGTCAGGCCGCTGCCGGGACGCGGGACTTTCTCGCCGTGCCACTGTTCTTCGGTCCGAGCCGGGCCTTGACGAGGTTGATTCCGGAGACGGTCGCGCGGGTCGCTGAAGCCGGCATGCAGGTTCGGGTCGAGGTCGCCGATGAACTCTGCCCGCTGCCACGCGGCGAGCCACGTCTGGCGGAGATCCTCGATCGCTCGATTCGCACGGCGATGCATCACCTCAACACGGGAACGGGTACGGAAACGCGCATCCAGGCGCTCCTAGTCGATCATGGCTCGCCGATCCCAGAGGTGTCAGCGGTGCGGCACTGGCTGGCGGGTCGCTTGAAGAGCCTAGCGCGCGGTGATTATCAGCTCGGCGAGGCGGCGATGGAGCGGCGCCCCGGGGCGGATTATGCGTTCAACGGCGCCCTGCTCGCCGAGGCGCTGGAGGCGATCGGTAAGGAGCACGCGCAGGCTCGGGTGGTGATTGGGATGCAGTTCATCGGACCTGGGCGCCATGCGGGCCGCAATGGCGATGTCGAGCTGATCTGCGAGCAGGCGCGGGAGCGGTTTCCCGGGTTGGAGATCCGCATCTCGCCGCTCGTGGGGGAGGATGAGGCGCTGATCGCTCTCTTGAGCGAGCGCGCCGAGCAGAGGTTGCAAGCGCGTGGCGGGGCGTCCCTCCCCCGCCGCAGATCGCCGCAGACGCGCTAGTCCTGGGCTTTGATGGGCCGCAGGTGATTGGTCTTGAAGGAATAACGATCGTCTTTATCGCTTGGGTCCAGCCCCAGCGCAGCCATCTTTTCCTTCATCCAGCCCGGCAGGACACCGCGTGAATAGACGTTGTTGGGATTGTCCGGGTCAACGTAGCTCGTATAACGACCAGAGCCGGATTTCCCGGTTTTCTTCGCGGCTGCTCCGCGCCGGCGGCGTGGTGTGAGCTGATCGAGGATATCGTCGATCTCGTGACCGCGCTCCTTGATCATGGCAAGGATCTCTTGCGCAAGCTCGAGCTTTTCAGCTTCCCAGCGTTCGCTGAGCGCCTGCTTGAGTTGTGCTTCTTTTTGTCTGGTTTGTTGAATCTGGCTTTGCAGCTCTTCAGCTGAAAGATGTTGATATTCCACTAATCGCCTCCGGGGCGGATGAATCTGAAACTACTAAGCCCAGCACGCGCGAGGCCCGTGCCGGGTGTTGCGTAACCGAGTTGATCAGTCTGCGCGTGTCGACTCAAAGCGGCGAGCGCTGGTGCCGATCTCGAGCGTGGCGCAGACATCAAGTGGCGCAATGGCCAAGACGATGAGCAAGGCCGGTTGCATGGTGGATGCTGTTGGATATCCTGTTCCGACGGTCTGTTCTTGCTCACCGGTATCAATCTAAACACAACCGAGAAAAAGTCAAGTAAAACCAGCCAGGAAGATCCCTTTATACGTCACTGATCACAGATTTTGGGATCAGATTTTAGGGTCACCGGTTTTGGAATCACAGGCTTTGGTTGGTGACTGTTAAACCCATCGCGAGGAGCACTCCGCATGCTGTTCTATCTCAAGCTCTACCTACTGACCCTGCCCGTCTTCTTTCTCATCGACATACTCTGGCTCGGCGTCGTCGCGCGCACGCTCTATCGCGATCATCTGGGGCATCTCCTCGCTGATCGGGTGGATTGGGTGGCCGCCATCATCTTCTACCTGATCTATATCGCCGGCATCCTGATCTTCGCCGTCGCGCCTGGATTGGCCGCCGACTCGCTGCGCAAGACCCTTCTCTTGGCCGCTGGCTTCGGCTTTTTTACTTATGCCACCTATGAACTCACCAATCGCGCCACGCTGCCGAACTGGCCATTGAAGATCGTCGTGATCGATATCCTTTGGGGCGTAGTGCTCTGCACCCTAGTGGCGATGGCCGCTCATCTCATCGGTAAGTGGTTGACCTGAAGCGTCACGGCCCGGCGGCGGCATCGCCCTCGGGCCGCTTCTTATCCTCTCACTCTCGCTGGAGCCGATAGCGGGTGCCGCAATAAGGACAGACGAGTTCGCCCGACGGTTCCTCATCAATCGACAGATAGACCCGAGGGTGCATATTCCAGACCTCATCGCCGGGTAACGGACAGCTCAACGGCAGGTCTTTCAGGGCGACCAGGCGCGCTTTGGTATCCGCTGGCGGTGGCTTGACACCGGCGGTGTCGAGGGCAGGATCGACGATCTGTTCTTGCATTGGAATCAATCTCTATTCAGCGCCCTGGCTCAGAGGTAGGTGAGCCACTCGGTATGGGCTTCGCTATGGCCTTGCACAACGTCGAAGTACATCGATTGCAGCTGCTCGGTAATGGGTCCGCAGGTGCCGGAGCCGATCTCACGACCATCGACCGAGCGAATCGGCGTCACCTCGGCTGCGGTGCCGGTGAAGAAGGCCTCATCGGCGATATAGACCTCATCGCGCGTGATGCGCTTGGTCACGACTGCAAGCCCGATCTGATCGGCAAGGGTCATGATGGTGCGTCGGGTAATGCCGTCCAGCGCCGAGGTCAACTCGGGCGTATAGAGCACCCCATCGCGCACCAGGAAGACATTCTCGCCACTGCCCTCGGTCACATAGCCTTCGGCGTCGAGCAGCAAGGCCTCGTCATAGCCATCACGGATCGCTTCCTGCAGGGCCATCATCGAGTTCATGTAATTGCCATTCGCCTTAGCGCGGCACATGGTGGCATTGACATGATGGCGCGTGAATGACGAGACTCGCACGCGAATGCCATTCTTGATGTTGTCTTCGCCGAGGTACGAGCCCCAGTCCCAGGCGGCTACGATGCAGTGAACGCGCAGATTATCGGCGCGCAAGCCCATGCCCTCGGAGCCATAGAAACACATCGGCCGGATATAGGCCGAGCGCAGGCCGTTTTCACGCACGGCGATACATTGCGCCTCATCAAGGGTCTTGCGGTCATAGGGCATCTTCATGCCGAGGATGTGTGCGGAGTTGAACAGACGCTGCGTATGATCTTGCAGACGAAAGATCGCCGGACCGCAGGCGGTTTCATAGGCGCGAACACCCTCGAACACGCCCATCCCGTAATGCAGCGTATGGGTGAGTACATGCACTTGGGCCTCACGCCAGGGCACAACCTTACCGTCGTGCCAAATGAGACCATCACGATCGTGCATCGTCATTGTTGTGAAACTCCGCTTCCAAAGGCCCGCAGGGTGCGGGCGTTATGAGACCGAGGGTTGGCCGCAGCCAGCGTTAGGGTCAGCGCTATGACTCCATCAACTGCCGCCAAATGGCGACCACGGACGCTCGTTCCGGGCCAAGCCGAGCTTCCTCGACCAAGCCGGCGGTATCCTGCAGCGCGTGGCGATGATAGGCGGCGCGCAGGGCCTTATAGGCCGAGGTCAAATCGGCGCCAACCGCTTCCGCCAATAGGCCCAACCGGATCAGCGTCTCGAGCAACCGGATGTTATCGGTCCAGCGCGTGAGATCAGGATGCTCACGGGCCCAGCGCAGAACCGCGTATTGGACCATAAATTCGATGTCGGCAATACCTCCTGCACCCTGTTTGAGGTCAAACCACCCCGCCTGCGTCTTATCCAGATTCGCGCGCATCTTCGCGCGCATGGTGTGGACCTCCTCGCGTAGAGGTTCCGGTTCGCGCGTGCGTTGTAGGATCTCGGCGCGCACGCGCCCGAAGCGCTCGCCCAGGCGCGGATCGCCGGCGATGGGCCGCGCCCGCACCAGGGCTTGATGTTCCCAGGTCCAAGCGCTCTCGACCTGATAATCGGCAAAGGACGCCAGCGAGCGCGCGATCCGGCCCTTATTGCCATCCGGGCGCAGGCGCATGTCGACCTCATAGAGCACGCCGGAATAGGTCGGCGTGGTCATCACATGGATCAGCCGCTGACCAAGGCGCACATAGAATTGCTCGCTGGCCACCGGCTTGGGGCCCTCGGTCATGGTGCCAGCGGTCGTCTCGTCGTAGACGAACACCAGATCGAGATCGGAGTTGTAGCCGAGTTCGATGCCGCCGACCTTGCCGTAGCCGAGGACGCTGAAGCCCGGAGCCGCGCGATCGGTCCCGGGTGGGCTGCCGTGGCGTTCGACTAAGTCGTGCCAGGCAATCTCCAAGCTGCGCGCGGTCGTGACCTCGGCGATCTCGGTGAGATAGTCGCTCACCACCATCAGCGGGATGGCGCCGGTGACATCGGCCGCCGCGACGCGCAAGCGGTTGCCTTCGGCGAATTGCCGCAGGCGCTCCATGCGCTGCTCGAGATCGCTCGCCTCGACGCCGGAGAGGAGCTGATCGAGTTCCTGCTCGAGCGCGGCCCGATGCAGGGGCTCGAACAGCCGGCGGGGATCGAGCAACTCATCGAGTAGCAGTGGCTGGCGGGCGGTGCGCTCGCCGAACCAGGGGCTCTTGGCGCTGAGCCGCACCAGTTGATGCAGGGCATCGGGATGCTCGGCGAGGAGATCCAGATAGGCGGTCCGACCCAGAACGGCCTCCAGCACCTTGAGCACGCGACCGAGGGTGCGGTCGGGTGCGCCGCAGGTGGAGACCTCCTCGAGCAAGCGCGGCATGACCAGACCCAAGCGGGCGAGTCCGCGGTTCGACAGGCCCCGGCGGTCGGCGGTCTCGTGGAAATCGAGGATCGCTCGCCAGGCCGACTCGGCCTCCTCGAAGCCGGCCGCTTCCAACAGCGTGAGCGCTTCGTCCTGTTCCGGCGCCCGCTCCCAGAGGCAGGCCACCGAGGTCGCGGTCTGCGGCGCTTCATCGGGGTCGGCGAAGACCTCATCGAAATGCCGTTGCACGCGCGCGCGATGGGCGTCGAGATCCACCTCGAACGCGCTCCAGTCGGCATAGCCCATCGAGCGGGCCAAGCGCTCACGCGCCGGGGCGGCGCTCGGCAGCGAATGCGTCTGTTCGTCGCGCCAGGCCTGCAGGCGATTCTCGGTCAGGCGCAGGAAACGATAGGCGGCGCTCAGCTCGGTCACCGTGTCGGGCTCCAGCAGGCCCTTGTCGCCGAGCAGGGCCAGCACCTGCTGGATGGGGCGCACCTGCAGTTCCGGCTCGCGGCCACCACGGATCAATTGAAACGATTGGCCGATGAACTCGATCTCGCGGATACCGCCGGGGCCGAGCTTGATATTGTCGGCCATGCCCTTGCGTCTGAGTTCGCGGTCGATCAGACCCTTGAGGTTGCGCAGCGAAGCGATGGCGCCGAAATCCAGATACCGGCGATAGACGAAGGGCCGCAACATCGCTTCGAGATCGGCCTGATCCTCGGGCGCTCCGGCCACGACCCGGGCCTTGATCATCGCATAGCGCTCCCATTCACGGGCCTGTGAATGGTAGTAGCCCTCCATCGCATCGAAGCTCATCGCCAGCGGACCGGCGTCGCCGAACGGCCGCAGCCGGGTATCGACCCGAAACACGAAGCCATCGACGGTCTTGGCGTTCAGGGATTTGACCAGGCGCTGACAGATGCGGGCGAAGAATTGCTCCACGCTCAGCTCGCGCGGGCCGCCCACCACCCGACCGGCGCTCGGGAAGGCGAAGATCAGGTCGATATCGGAGGACAGGTTCAGCTCGCGCGCGCCGAGTTTCCCCATGCCCAGCACCAGCAGCGACTGTGGCCGACCGTGGCCATCCTGGGGCACGCCCAGTTCAGCGCGCGTCCAGGGCTCGAGCAGGCACAGACTCTCGCGGATACAGCTATCGGCGAGGGCCGTCAGGTTCTCGAGGGTCTCGTCCAGCTCGGCCCAGCCGGCCAGGTCACGAAAGACGATGCGCAGCATCTGCTGGCGCCGGAAGTGGCGCAATACCCGCTGCAGGCGCTCTTCATCAGTCACCTCGGCGAGCGCCGTGCGCAACTGTTCGCTCATGTACTCGGCGCTGGAGGAGCGGCGCAGCTCGCCGGTCTCGAGCAATTCGGCAAGGCTGCGCGGGTGGCGAGCAGCGGTCAGGGCAACGAATTCACTCCCCTCCCAGACCCGCGCGCGCGCCGCCGTGAATGCCTCATCCCGAGGCACCTCGATGCCCTGCTCCACCGCCCAGTCCAACCAGTGTTGCCAATGGCTGTCGTTCGCGCTCTCTTGGATCTCTCGCATCGGTGTCGGACTCTGTCGCCCAAGGCGACGCGTTCAAGGCTTAGTGTGGATGGATACGGTAGCTGGAGGCCAGCTGATACTGATCACCAGGCGCGATCGAGACCGCATCCTCGGCCGCGTTCGTCGTCTCGACACAGATCATGCGCAGATATTCATCGTCGCCGAAATCCCCCATCGCCCGCGCTTGCTCGATCCACGGGTTCCAGACCACCGCCGAATGGCTGCCTTCGCGCTCAATATGGATACTGCGCCCGAGGCTCGGGTCATCGATCATCAGCGTCTCCGTGGTCTGCAGATAGATCCGATCAAGGGGTCCGTCGATGTTGATCGGCCCGGACTGGGTGACCCGCGCGCCATCGGCCAGCTTGTCGAGGTAATCATGACCGGCGAGGCCGAGCACCTGAACCTGGCGTAGATCGCCCACGTTGAAATAGGTATGCAGCGCCTGCGTCACGCTGAATGCGGCTTCACCCGTGTTGTGCGTGATCAGCGCCACGTCCAGAGTCTCGCCAATGGCGACCTCAATCTCCAATGAAAACGCATGCGGCCAATCGCCGAGGGTCTTGTCATCATCGCGCGTTCCCAGTCGAACCCGGGTACTGCCATCGACCCGCGTCTCGGTCAACAAGAGCTGCCAGGCGCGGGTGCGCACGAAGCCATGAGCGGGGCGACCGCGCTGCTCGGGATCAGGCCCGAACCAGGGCCAGCAGACCGGAATGCCGCCCTTGATCGCCTTGTCGGGTTGGAATTGAGCCTGACGGCTGAGGAACAGCAGATCATCACGGGTATTCACTGGGCAGTAGGACAGCACCTGCCCCCCGTGCGCGCAGATCGACGCACTGGCGAACGCATTATCGACGGTGATCAGCGGAAAACCGCCATCACCGGCGCAAATCTCGAGCACGCCGGGAATGGCGAACGCGTCGTTGGCTTGAGCGATATCCATGGGAGGTTCTCGAAGTCAGTAAAGCAGCGACATCAAACAGACGCTCTGCAAGGTTCAGGGTTCATGGCCGTTCACGTTGCATGCGATCCAGCCGCCCTTGCGCAAGGCGCGCCTCGGTGGTCTCCGGAAAACGCCTCACCACCTCCTCGAGCACGCGGCGCGCAGCATCGAACTCATCCTGTTCATAGGACACGTAGCCGAGCTTGAGCATCGCCGCCGGAACCTTTGGGCTTTGCGGATAGTCGGTGACCAGCCGGCTGAACGCACTCTGGGCGGCCGGGTAGTCCTGGGTCACATAACCGATTTCGCCCAACCAATAGCGGCCGTTATCGGCGAACTGCCCCTGCGGATAACGCTCGACCATGTCGCTGAAAGCGCTACGAGCCGCCGCATAGTCGCGCGCCTTGAGCAGCTCGAAGGCCTCGCGATACTGATCGCGTTCACCCCCGCTGGAGGTCTCCGGGGCTGGCAGCCCCAGCATGCCGGGGTCTACCGGGCGTACCTGCTCGCCCTCAGGTGTAGCCGCTTCTTGCCCGGGCAGGACAAAGGCGGGCTCCGCCCCACCATCGGCGGCCGGGTCGAACGAGAGCGAGCTGGGGATGGGTAAGCGGCTGCTGTCGCGCTCGTCGGCGCCGAAGCGGCTCGACGCGGGCGTCCGGGACTCAGGCTGGGGCTCAAATTGGGACTCAAACGACGACCCGCCGATCCCTGCCTGCCGTAGCAGATACTGCTGGGTCTCGACTTGGCCGCGCAGCTCCTGCACCTCCTGCTGGAGCTGCTGGAGCTGCAATAACAGCTCGGAGAGCGAGCGCTCGTTCAGCATCCGCTCGAGCCGGGACAGACGCGCCTCGACGGCGGGATCGACGGCCAGCGCCGGATTCAGTGCCGTGGTCAGGATCGTCAGCACCAGCACCAGTGACATCGACGCCAGGAAAGGACGAGATTGCCGCATCAGAGTCTGCCTCTCAGTAGACCAGCTCGACGCGGCGATTCTCGCGCCAAGCACTTTCAGTGCGCCCCGGATTGGCCGGGCGCTCCTCCCCATAACTGAGGCTGCTCAGCCGCTCGCTGGGCGCACCCTCGGCCATCAGGAAGCGCTGCACCGCCTGGCTACGCCGTTCACCCAGGGCTAGGTTGTACTCGCGCGTGCCACGCTCATCGGTGTGGCCCTCGAGCCTGACCTCGGCCTCCGGGGTCTTGTAGAGGTAATCGGCATGCGCGCGCAGCAGATCCGCATACTGCGGCTGGATCGTTGTGGCGTCATAGTCGAAATAGATCACCTTCCGAAAGAGCGGACTCGCGGGGTCATCGAGCGGCGAGCGCTCGCGCTCCTCGGCCGCGTCCGCCCAGGCGCCCGCGCCATCCCTGGAGGCATCCAGATCCTCGGCGCTCGGCGTCTCCGGCAGCGGTGGCCTCGACGTTGCACAGGCACTGAGCACCAAGCTCGCAGCGACGAGCAACAACGAAAGCGGTCGATCGATCATGCAGACCCTACGATGGTGGTGGGAGTAAAGGCGTCGGGCATCAGGGCCGGTCCTCGCGTGCTCAGGGGTTTTCCGCATGATTAGGGTAACAGCGGCGACCAAGCCGGCTCGCGCACCTCGCCTGATTCTTGCGACAGGCGTTGGCCCGAGCCGCCCGCGATTGGTGTCACTGACAACACGCCACGGCCATTGTTTTGGCTCGCATAAATTACCATGCTGCCGTTGGGCGCGAAACTCGGCGACTCATCGAGCGCGCCATTGCTCACCAATCGCCGCGAGCCGCCGCCGTTTGCATCGGTGACCAGAATATGAAACTGGCCGTTGACACGCGACACCATCACCAATGACCGACCATCCGGCGAGTAGCTTGCGGCGGCGTTGTAATCGCCTTCAAAGGTCACCCGCTGCGCCGGACCACCGCTCGCCGACACCTGATAGATCTGAGGTCGCCCGCCTCGATCCGAGGTAAAGACGATCTGGCGGCCATCCGGCGACCAGGCCGGTTCGGTATCGATCGCATAGTGATCGGTGAGACGCGTCAACTGCTTGCTCGCCAGCTCCATCACATAGATGTCTGGATTGCCGTCCTTCGACAGAGTCATCGCCAGCCGACGCCCGTCCGGCGAGAACGCCGGCGAGCCATTGATCCCCTCAAAACTGGTCACGCGCTCGCGCCGCCCGCTGGCCAATTCCTGGATGAAGATGCTCGGTTTGCTACCTTCGAACGAGACATAGGCGAGCCGCTGTGCATCCGGCGACCAGGCCGGCGACATGATCGGCTCGGCCGAATCGACGATGGTTTGCGGATTGTAGCCATCGGCATCCGACACCCGCAGCGTGACCCGCGAATCACTGCCGCGAGGGCCGGAGGTGACATAGGCGAGCCGGGTCGCGAAAACGCCGCGCTCGCCGGTCAAAGCCTCATAGATCTGATCGGCAATCCGATGCGCGGCATGGCGCAGCCCGCGCTCGCTCGAGCGCAGCGCATTGGAGGCGATCTCGTTGCCGCTGAAGACATCGAACAGGCTCCAGCGCAGGCTGTAGCCGCCGCTCTCGGCCGGGCTGATCTCACCGATCACCAGGTTGTTCATGCCCAGCAGTTGCCACTCGCGCGCGTCGATCTCGTCCTCGCGCTGCGGCCGGCTCAGCATCTCGCGCGGCGGCAATGCGCGGAAGCGACCGCTCCGGCTGAGATCGGCGCTGATGACGCTGGCGATATCGACTCCAGGGCGCGCGCCATCGCGATCGCCGAAGGGCACCACCGCGATCGGTTGCGCGCCCTCGACGCCACCGGTCACCTCGATGGTGAGTTTGGCCTGAGCCTGGCCGATCGCCAGCATGAGCACACAGGCGAGCATCGGTATCAGCACATGGCTTGGGCGTTGCATCATATCGTCTCCCCCGGATTGCCGGCTCAAGGCCGAAAGACAAGATTGAAGTCGCGGAACAGCTCGAACTCATCGCCCTCTGGAACCGGCAGCGGTGAGGCCCGATAGATGGCGGCGACCACGGATTGGTCGAACGCGGCCTTACCGCTACTCTCCACGACGCGAACGCTGCCGGGAATGACCGCACCGCCCGGCTCGAGCTGCAGATTCACCGTGGTTTCCAAATCCTGGCGCTGTCCCTGGGGTCGCACCCAGTATTGTCGCACTTGATTGGTGATCAGGGGCGCCCAGCGGTTCGTGATCTCCGCTGCCGAGGCCGCGCCCTGGCGAGCGCTCGCGCGACCAGTGCCCCCGTCACCTTGCCGCAGGGCTCGTTCCTCGGCCTCTAGGGCCTCGAGCATCTGCCGCTCGCGCGCCTGGGCCTGTTCGGCCTCGCGCTGGCGGCGCAGTTCCTCGCGCTCACGTTCCAGCTCGGCCTGGCGTTCGGCCTGGCGACGGGCGGCTTCCTCGGCTTTGCGCTGCCGTTCCTGTTGCGCCTCGCGGCGGGCCGCCTCTTCGGCTTCGCGCTGTCGCTTCAGCTCGGCTTGGCGCTCAGCTTCACGCCGCGCGGCTTCCTCGGCTCGGCGGCGCGCCTCTGCTTCCGCTTGGCGCTGCCGTTCCTGCTCGGCCTCGCGTTCAGCTTCGCGGCGGACTTCCTCCTCCGCTTCGCGCTGTCGCTTCAGCTCGGCTTGGCGCTCAGCTTCGCGTCGTGCGGCTTCCTCGGCTCGGCGGCGCTCCTCTGCTTCCGCTTGGCGCTGCCGTTCCTGCTCGGCCTCGCGTTCAGCTTCGCGGCGGACTTCCTCCTCCGCTTCGCGCTGTCGCTCCAGCTCGGCTTGGCGCTCAGCTTCGCGTCGTGCGGCTTCCTCGGCTTCACGCTGTCGTTCCTGTTCCGCCTCGCGGCGGGCCGCTTCTTCGGCTTCGCGCTGCCGTTCCTGCTCGGCCTGGCGCTCGGCCTCGCGGCGGGCGGCCGCTTCAGCTCGACGCTGCGCCTGCGATATTTCCGGCTCCGGCTCTTGCAGCAACTCGGGCTCTAGCGGCTCCAACTCCGGCGCTGGTTCTGGCAGCGGTGCCGGTGCTTCGGGCGCGGGCGCGGAGTCTGCCTGCAGCGCCGCGATCCGCTCGGCGAGCTCGGACGACTGCCCCATCCGTGCCTGGATCATCTGCTCGAAGGCGCCGACGCGATCATTCTGGACCCGCCAATCGATGCCGACCACCATCAGCACCAGCAGCACCAGGTGCAGCAGGATCGACCAGAGATAGGCTCGCGGGAAGCGCTGCAGGATCTCCCACATAGTCGGCCGATCAGCGGCGTTCCTCGTCCGAGCCGGAAATCGGCGGCTGGGTCACCAGACCGACACTGGGCACACCAGCGGCCTGAACGGCCACCATGGCATCGACCACGATGCCGTAGTCGACCGTCGCATCGGCGCGCACGACCACGGCGAGCGTCGCGTCACGCGCGCGCTCGGCGCGCAAACGCTCGTAGAGCCGTTGTTGGTCGACCGGCAGCGGTTCGGCATCGCCCAGATCGAGATAGGTATCACCGAAGCGATCGATATGGATGATCACCGGCGGTGCGCCCTCGCCGGCTTGCGGTTGGGCATCGGCCTCGGGCAGGTCGACCCTGACGCCCTGGGTGATCAACGGCGCGGTCACCAAGAAGATCACCAACAGCACCAACATTACGTCGATGTAGGGCACGACGTTGATCTCGGCCATGGGCCGGCGCCGCTGGCGACGCACTCTACTCGTCATGGTCCTCGCCCGTTGACGCGCGACATCAGGACTCAGCCCCGTCCTTGCCGCTGCAAGAGAATCGAGAACTCTTCCATGAATTCCTCGTAGCGATTGTGCAGGCGCTCGACCTGACTGGCATAGCGATTGTAGGCCACCACCGCCGGAATCGCCGCCAGCAGACCGACGGCGGTGGTGATCAGGGCTTCGGACATGCCCGGCCCGACCAAGGCCAGTGTCGTCTGCTGCATGTTGCCGAGCGCTTGGAAGGCGTTCATGGTGCCCCAGACCGTGCCGAAGAGACCAATGTAGGGGCTGGTGGAGCCGACCGTGGCGAGAAACGGGAGATTGGATTCGAGCCGATCCATCTCGCGGCTCAGCGCGACCCGCATCGCGCGCTCGGCGCCTTGGATCAGGCCGGCGGTATCGTCCGGCGTGACCTTGCGCAGGCGCACATACTCCTTGAAGCCGTTGCGAAAGATCACCGGCAGCCCGCTCAGGCGCGCGTCCTCCTGGCCGAGTTCGCGATAGAGCGCGCTGAGGTCGCCACCGGACCAGAACTGTTGCTCGAAGGCATTAGCGCTCGAGCGCGCCCGATTCAGTACCCGCGAGCGATCGAAAATCGCCGCCCAGGACAGGACCGAGGCGAGCACGAGCACCAGCAGCACCAGCTTGACGACGAGGCCCGCTTGCGCGACTAGGTCGATCAGTGACAGCTCAGCGCCCATGGGCAATGTCTCCGTTGGCGGGTCGATCCGAGGGCGAACCGAGCGCGCTCAGCAAGCCCGCCGGGATGCGCGTTGGACGTAGGCGCTCGGCATCGAGACAGGCGATATTGACCTGGGCTCGGCAGCAGAGATGACCATCGTCGGCGTCGAGAATCCGCTGGTCGAAATCGAGGCTCGCACGGCGCTGCGCGGCGAGGCTCAGCGTCACCCGCAGGGCTTGATCCAAGCGCGCTGGACGCACGAAATCCACCCTCATCCCGCGCACGGCGAAGAGGATGCCTTGTTCGCCGCGAAGCCGCGTCTGCTCGAAGCCGAGCGCGCGCAGCCATTCGGTGCGCGCGCGTTCGAGAAAGTGCAGATAGCGCGCGTGATAGACGACGCCACCGGCATCGGTATCTTCATAGTAGATACGGACGGACCATTCAAATGTGGGGGCCTGCGAGGACATAGGAACGGATCGAGGCACAGCTGTTGAGGGGGCGCCAGTATCGGCGCTCGGACGAGAGTCAGAACAGCCGACAAGTCTACCTGGATTAGCCACGAAAGCCATGGCTTGCGTAATCGCGTACCGTCGGAGCGAGGCCGGCGCCATGTCAGGCGCGATCCTCGAGACCTATGCCGTCGGTGAAGAGCTATTGGCACAATGGCAAGTCAGTGCAACTGTTCTTCTATCGGGATCGTGATGGCTGCGAGATCGATCTCCTCATCGAAAGGGATCAACGGCTCTATCCGATCGAGATCAAGAAGACCGCGACCCCAAGCCAGCATGCCAGCCGTAGCTTCAGCCTCGTCGAACCGCTGGAGCCCGCATGCGGTCACAGTGCGGTACTCTGCCTGAAGCAGACGCCGGCAGCGCTCTCGGCGAGCGTGACGGCGATTCCGATCGCCGCGCTTGGTGCGCCTGGTCCGCTTGGTGCGCCTAGCGTTGGTCGCTAGAGACCGGCTTCCGGCGAGCCGAACGATCGGTCGCCCCTGTCGGTCCTGGCTGACGTAACCAGCGTCACTGTCTCGCCAACCGACGCCAGGACTCAGAAACTAGACTATTGCCAGTCAACCATCGCCCGAGCACCCGACAGCTATCCTCATGTTTCCTAACCAACTCCGCCTGCGCTGCTACGCAGAACACCAAGGACCAAGGCTTTGGGTCGCTGTTTGTATCGATCTCTGTCTTGCCGCTCAAGGCGAAACCTGCGAAGAGGCGCGCAATAAACTCGATGCCCAGATCGACCAGTATGTCGAAGAAGCCTTCACGGTCGACCGCGCCTACTTCGATCAGCTCATCCCGCGCAAGGCGCC
Organism: Halochromatium sp. NSM3; assembly: GCF_059621085.1. Classification (NCBI taxonomy): domain Bacteria; kingdom Pseudomonadati; phylum Pseudomonadota; class Gammaproteobacteria; order Chromatiales; family Chromatiaceae; genus Halochromatium; species Halochromatium sp. NSM3. Next base: position 79,860 of record NZ_JCAQIA010000001.1, read on the forward strand.
CCTTCGACAGCGCGTTAAATATTATCTCGCCCATCTCCACATCGCGAGCGTCCTGTTGCGCCGCTCGGTGCACGACTTCATCCGCGGCATGCCGCTCACGATCTCATCACAGCGCCCGTGAGCCGTTGGCCTCCGCTGACCTGCGCGGAGGTCAAGCGCGCACTCAAAACCCTGGGCTTTGCGCCAACACCAGGGCGCGGAACATCGCATGAACAGTGGGAGCGCCGAGATCCGCAGCGGCTCTGCAAGGTGACGGTCGATTGCCCAAAGGCCCCCTTCAGCCTCGACTTGATCGACTCCATGGCGAAACAGGCCGGCACCACCCGCAAAGGACTCTATCGTGCCGCCGATAAGCGTCGAAAATGGCATTGGCTCTGGTAGCGACCCTGGTCGCTAGCAGTCCACCCCTCCGGCTCACGAAGATACGGCAGCGCCTCGATTAGTAAAGCTGAATGGCTTCGACGAGTTCACTGTAGAAGTGTTCGAATTTAGCGATTGAGGCATCCTTATTCCCAGACCAGCGCCGACCTTTCGCTACTTCACTCAGATGTATATCGTGAATGATGCGCAGAAAATAAAGGCGTGCCCGTGAGTTGGCGATCTGATTGACCTTTTCGGCAATACCAGGCACGCCGGCTTGAAACTGATAGTCGTCTTCGAAAACCCCCAACAGATCGCGGAACTGGCGAAGTAGTTCCAGCCAGACGGAACCGGGGTTAGTCGTACGATAAGCGACCGCGTTGAGCGCCTGCATGAAGCACAGACGATCCTGTTCAGTCAGATTCAGAGCTGGCTCCATGATCCCTCCAGATCGTCAGGGCCGCCGTCTGGCGCTCGCTGGCCCCGCTGCACAGTTCTTTCAGGTTTGCCAGCAGTTCCAGATAGGCCGGATCGCAAACGAGGCGTTCCACGTCAGAGTAGAAATCCCGTTCCAGTGCTGCTCGCAGTTGGCGCTCACGGTACTTGGATAAGGTCATCACCGTCCCGGAGATTCCGGCCGGCAACACGCCATCCTGGTCGATGGTCAAGCAAAATCGCCAATTGAACGGTTCAAACTGGATACTGAGGTGATCGAGCAGTTCCACCGTCCGATCTAGTGCAGGCAGGTCATACCCGCAAAAATGATCACTAGTGTGCGCCAGCTGCTCCTGCAGCAGGCGATGATAATTCTTCAGCGTCAGCACATCGGCACGCAGGGCTCCATGCGCTTGGGGTAATGTGTTCTGGATGATCTCAAGCAACTGGATTGATTCAGTCAGGTGCTGGGTGTACCACTCTTTGAGGAACTGATCATAAGCACGGGCCAGATTTTGAAACGCCTGCTCGAGCATTTCGCGGGTATATTCCATGACGAAGGCTATCATGGACGCGGTACCCTGCTTTGCCGCTTTCCGCCCAGTTTCGCTATGCTTCTCTAACGCATCACGCAAATCCATCATCTGTTCCGCCAGCGCCGCTCTCAATTTAGCCCGACTGCGCAGCCCTTTTAAGGTGGCGAAATGTGTCCAGCTGCAAGCCCCTGATTTTTCTTCGAAGTGCTTGTAGGAGATCGCTGGATTCGATGGCTGTAAGATCCACTCTGATATCGTAACCGGCTGATCTTAAATGTTGTTTTTATGCACCTTAAAAGGGCTGCCCGACTGCGGTCCGCGCGCGATTGGGTCTGGGTTAGGGCCTGCATTGCATCACATTGCCGCTCGAGTTCCTGATAGCGTTCCGCCTCATCCTCTAAGGTCTGCCTAAGCCGCTCCCACTCATCGCTGACCAGCCGGTGGGACCAGAGCACGTCCAGATTGAAGATCTCGTTTCCCAGACGGGCCTTGGTCTGCACGAACTTGTCATCCCAGAACGACCCCGTCTCGCGGCAGGAGATCAGCTCAATGGTCTTGGCCTCGAAGAAATCGAGGAAGCCGATGTCGTTGAAGTAGGTTTCCAGGCTGTGCCGAGACTCTTCCCAGGTCTCCGCATCCGTCACATTGATATCCGCCTTGTTGACGATCAGCCAGATACGCTTACCGCGTGCCTTCAACAAACGCAGTTTCTCGAACTCGGTTTGCTTGGCCGGCTGCACCGCGTCGGTGATCCAGAGCACGATATCCGCGCGATCCAGGATGCCGAGGGTGCGCTCATCCATGGCCTGATCATGATTGAAGCCCGGGGTATCGACCAGTTGTAGCTTGGTCAGCAGTGGGTCGTCGAGAAACACCCGCACCTCGCGGATACGTCCAAGATCCTGCGCCACATGGATGTCATGCACCTTCGCCGCGCGTTGTAGCTCGGCAAAATCCTGATGGCTGATGACCTCGGTCTCAATGCCCAGCGTCCCTCGACGGTCGATCTCAACCCGGCCGATCTCGTCCTGGTTGGCATGGACGAGCCGGGTCAGGGTTGCGGTCTTGGGCAAGATGGCCATCGGCAAGGCGTCGGTTGCCAGCAGGCGGTTCAGAAAGCTCGACTTGCCGGCGCTGAACTCGCCCAGCACCACCACGCTGAGGGGAGCTTCGGCCAGATGCCGGATGCGCCCGGTGATCTCGGTCACCGAGGCATGGTGCCCTCCAAGCACATTCTCAATCTTCTTCGCAGCGACGACCCGCTGATCGTAGCGCAGCACCTCAACCTTGTTGGACTGACTCATCCGTTCACCCGCAGTTCTAATCCAGTGATCTGGTCGCGCAGCACCTTGAGTGCGGCCCCCTGATCCTCGATCCGCTGAATCGCTTCAAGCTCCGTGAGCCGCTCCTGCAACGCTCGCGCGATATCGTCGTCGACATCGGCGCAGATTTGCGAGATGCGTTGAGACTGATGGGCCTTGAGTTGATCGAGCGTCTTCCATTGCTCATCATCGATCGTCTCGGTCAACTGCATGCACGCGGCACGAACCTGTTTCCTAAGACCATCATTTCCTTTCGCTTTCATCAGATAGGCGCCCCCGAGCATCAGAGCACCGATTGCAATCGCCGGCACGCCAAAGAGCATGAAGCTGGAGGCCGCCGCGGCCGGAGCGCCAGTAAAGAAGGCGCCGATCGCTGCAAACGCACCCGGTGTTGCGGTGGCCACGGTCGCGGTCTGCCAAGCAGTGCCAGCGCCAACCAGCAGCCCAGCGAGTCCCATTCCACCCATGGCAATAGGCGCACTCTCCGCCAGAGGCCCACCATCGAGCCCTTGCCAGCGGAGCACGTACTCTTCCATGGTCAAGGCGTTGCTCGGCAGAACGCCAATATTGGCCTTCTGGCCTTCAATAGTTGCACGAAGGCGCTCGAGGAAGGCCGCGTCCATGGCCTCCAGCTTGCGAGCAGTCTGCTTCTGCAGACGACTGAGGCGTTGGGGCAAGAAGTCGTTAAGCTCTTTGGCGGAGCACAAGGCCAAGGCGTCTTTTTCCAGATCCATGACAGCGTCTTTCATGCCCTCAAACAGGCGCTGGAACTGCGCGTGATAGTGCTGAAAATCCAGCACCAACAGGCGTTGAAGGTTGTTGAGAAAGGTCTCGCGCTGCTGCTCATAGTCCTTGATCTCCTGCTGCAGCTGGGTCCGTCGCCGAGCCTGGCCCTGTGCATCGAGCCCGAGCAGCCCGAGGCGGTCATCCAGAATCTTCGCGTATTTGGCCTGCTCTTGGTTGAAGCGGCAAACCCGCAACGCCAGCACCTCTTTCGACTTGCGGGCACTAAGGACGTCCCAGACCTGCTCCTGGATGAGTGCCGCATTCTCGCCAGTCTTGGCCGATACGGGCAGAATCGGGATGGGGTGATCGGCAGCTTTAGCTGCGGCGCCCTTGGCCAGCGATGCATGAACCCGCTGATCGATGTACTCCAACACTTCATCGCGTTGCGAGGTCTCGATCTGATCCCAGTAATTGACAACGATATAGAGCCTTCCAAGCAGCTCACGGCTCAGTACCTCGCCCTCGAAGACAGTCTCCTCATAACGCGTCCAAGGCCGCATGGCGTTGATGAAGAACAGGACGCCATCGGCCTGATTCAGGTAGTCGAGCGTCAGTTTCATGCGCTCAGGGTTGGGATCGTTGAGCCCCGGTGCGTCAACGATCTCGAGCCCGGTGGTCAGCGTCGGGGCCTCTACAAAAACCGGGGAGCTGCTGTTGGTCGCGCTATTCTCCGTAGTCGAGACCCACACCTTGAGGGTCTCGGCGATGTTCTCGGTGACAACCTCTTCCTCCAGGTCCACGTCCTCCCGCGCTGATCGCTGATAGCGGACGGCGCGCAGCTGCTGGCCATGGCGGATGCGGGTTGGCAAGGTGGTGGTCGGCGTGGACCAAGCCGGCAACAGATCTTGCTTGAGCAGAAAGCGGTTAATAAAGCTGCTTTTGCCCGTACTAAAATCCCCGATGAGCAGCACCCGGAGCCGCAAGTCGCCGTCGAGTGCGTCCCGAGCGGCCCGCAGCAAGGCCAGATCCGGCGCTGGCTCAGGCAACACCTCACCAGTTTGAACCAAACCAATCAGTCGGTCATAGTGCCCCTGCAGCTGCTGTTTGCGTTGTTCGAAGCTCATTAAATCAGTCATGGGACGTCCTCCCCGGCGGGATGGCCGCGATGAAGCCGACGCGCAGGGCCTCAATGCGCTGCCGAGCCGCACGGAGCTGGTCGCGTTCTAGCCGCGTGGCGAGCAGGCGGCGCTCTTCTAGCATCAGGGCCTCGGGGAACCGAGCATTGAGCGCATCGTAGATGATCCGCTCGGGATCGATGGCCTGATCGAGGCGCGATTTGACTTCAGGACGCAAGCCATCGAGCAGCGTAGCGAGCTGCTGAGCATAGGCGGACCGACTTTGCTGCTCCTGCCAGTTGCGGATGCAGTCGCGGAGCCAACCGTAGCCGCTCGCAACGCCTCCTGCTGCTCCCCGCAACATCTGCGGCGCATTGCTGGCTGCGGCGCCGACTCCAGCGCCAAGCAGCGCACCAACGGTAACACCGACGCCGGGGATGAGGCTGGCAAGCCCAGCAGTCACAGCAAAGACACCGGTTGCGCCGAGCACCCAGGGTAAGGCCGCGCTGACCACGAGATAGCCTGCCGTCGCCAGGCTTGTACCCGCTAACAACGGTCCGAGGTCGAAGCCCTGACGAACACCATCGATGCGTGCGCTAGCGCGCGCTGCCATTGGCAGGATACGCTGATCGAGATCGGTGAAAGCGCCGCTCAGATCCTCGCGAAAGGCGTCCAGTAAGGGAGTCAACCGTTCTTCCACAGTCATTCGCAGGCGCTTGCTCGGGCCATCGCCGGCGAGCATGTTAAGGGGTGCACTCGCGACCCAGTCTTGCAAGACCTGCTCGATGTCATCGAAAGCGCTATCGACATCGTGCAGCAATGCCGTCTTGCGGTCACCGATCCGCCGTTGCAGGGCCAACTCTTCCTCGCGGATCGCCACCCGGAAGTCGGTAATGGCCTGGTTGATCTCGATCAGCGCCTGCCCTTGGCTCGTGTCCTGATCATCCACAACCTCCAAAGCCGCGCTCAGCTTGTTCGCTGCGGACTCCGCGACGGTGCGCAACAGGCTGTCAGCAGCCTCTCGCAGCAGCACCTGTTTGCGTATCGCAGCATAGTCGTGGACAGCCGTGAGCAGGCGCATATGCTCGTTCGGGTGATCGCTCGCCGTCGGATCGGCCTTGCCGAGAGCAGCGTTTAGGCTCTGACGGGCACTGCACAGAAAGATGCGCTCAGTTAAGGACTGCATCGGCCAATTGCGCAGCTCGCCCAGCGTTTCAACCACATAAGCGCGCACGGAAGCAGCTTCGCTAGCCGCCTTGCTGTCGCAGAAATTGATGCTGAAGAAGAACTTATCGAGATCCTTATGGCGCACGAGGTGGCTGAGGAAGTCGGATTCCGACGCCGTGAGTGCTTGCTGAGCGCGCAACATCATGATCACCACATCGACCTGGTCCATCAGGTCGAAAATCACGGACTCGGCCATGCTGGTCGCGTCGTTGACGCCCGGTGTGTCGTAGATGTGGAAATTCGACCAGGGTACGGGGATCGGCAGCCTGATCTGCAGCGGCTGGCTGGTTTCCGCGAGATCCAAAATCGCCTGCTGTGACAGGGGCTGGGGCGGCGCGGTTTCGCGTAGCGAGGCAGCGGTTTCAGACGTCCAAACTGTCGGGGCATCGTCCGCGCTGTCAGCGGTTTGGGTCTCCGCGAGATTAGCGTTTACCGCCACGGAGACTTGCCCCGGGCTTTCGCCGTGGCAGATGCACATGAGCTGCCGTGTGGTTGGCAGGTACCGGGCTGGCAGCAGATCCTGACCGAGGACGGCGTTGATAAAGGTGGACTTGCCGGTACTGAACTCGCCGATGATCGCAACGCGCAGCGGGCGATCCTGTTGTTCGCGCAACTGCTCGAGCAGTATGCGCTCGGCGGCTAGGTCCAGGGGTGTCAGGCCGTCGATGTTGGCGGCCTCGTCGAGCAGAGCGGACAGTGTTTGCAGGCAAGTGTCGATACGATGAGCGGGTTCCATGGTGATAGGCATACCTTACGAATGAGATCCTGAGTTGGCGGGCCGCGAGCCACAAGGTGGTGATCACCGCAGCAGATCGAGCTTAATCGAGCGCCTCGCCACGACCGCGCGCGGCGCCGATGAAGATCGCCATCTGCTCGCAGACCGACGGCTGACCGACATATTCGGCGCGCCGGCGCGCCATGCGATTGGCATCCTCTGGCGTGTAGCCGAGCGCGGTTAGCGCACCCATGGTATCGATGAGCGGATCATCGACCACCCTCGTCGCCATGGCGACGGCCGGTGCCTCAGCGCTGGCGGACAGCCCGATTCGGTCGTCTCCAACGCTGATGCGGTAGAAACCCGCTGCCAATCCGCTCATTGTGTTCAACCTTCGCCGGGATAGAAGCCGTCATCCAAGAGTTGCTCCGTCGTGTAAGGGCACTGCGCTGGAAAGCGATCACGTGATCGGCCTGTTTCTTTTGCGGCCAGCCGGCATGCATCCTGATAGGCTTCATCGATCAGCCCCGGTAAGGCGGGCTTCAAGCCAGGGGACTTGTCCAACCGTCGCTGAATGCGGTCGCGCTGTTCGATGATGGTCGAACGCCAGCTGTCACCCTTGAATTCCTTCCAGCGATCAGAAAGCTCGCCGTATTGGAATTGCCACTTCAATAAATGGGCGAGTAGAACGACCAGTCGGTTCTCGAGTTCATTGCGCTCGCTGCGTCCCATCTCGTTAAGTTCCTGTATCAAGTGCGCAAGATCCAAATCCGCGAAACGCCCTCGATGCAACAGCTCAATCTGTTGCTTTGCCCACGCCGAATAGTCTAAGTCATAGAGTTCAGCGGTCATCGACATCGGTCATCTACCTCATTCGTCGAAGGGCCATTTAAATCAGCTTACAAAGCCACTCATGTGTTCGACCTTCAGGTCTTGCCGCTCACTCGACTATCGTCGCCCACATCGAGCAAGTCCGGCTGCGGTGGTGATAAGCCAAAGTGCTGATAGGCGGTCTTGGTCGCCATGCGCCCGCGCGGGGTGCGCATCAGATAGCCCTGCTGGATCAGGAACGGCTCGAGCACGTCTTCGATGGTGCCACGCTCCTCGCCGATCGCGGCGGCCAGACTCTCGACCCCGACCGGCCCGCCATCGAACTTCTCGATCACCGCGCTCAGCAGTCGTCGGTCCATGTGATCGAAGCCGCGCGCATCGACCTTGAGCATCGCCAGCGCTTGGTCAGCCACCTCACGGCTGATCTCGCCATCGGCGCGCACCTGGGCAAAATCGCGCACCCGGCGCAGCAGCCGATTGGCGATCCGTGGCGTGCCGCGCGAGCGCCGCGCGATCTCGGCGGCGCCATCGGCATCGGTCTTGATCGCCAGGATCTCGGCTGAGCGGCGCACGATGCGCGCTAAGTCCTCATCAGAGTAATACTCGAGTCGCTGCACGATGCCGAAGCGATCACGCAGCGGCGAGGTCAGCAACCCAGCGCGGGTGGTCGCACCGACCAGCGTGAACGGCGGCAGATCGAGCTTGATCGAGCGTGCCGCCGGACCGTCCCCAATCATGATGTCGAGCTGGAAGTCTTCCATCGCCGGATAGAGCACCTCCTCGACCACCGGGCTGAGGCGATGAATCTCGTCGACGAAGAGCACATCGCCGGACTCGAGGTTGGTCAGCAGCGCCGCAAGATCGCCCGGCTTTTCCAGCACCGGTCCCGAGGTCTGGCGCAGGTTGACCTGCATCTCGTGCGCGATGATGTGCGAAAGGGTGGTCTTGCCGAGCCCCGGCGGGCCGAAGATCAGGGTGTGGTCGAGCGCCTCGCCCCGGCCGCGCGCGGCGCCGATGAAGATCTCCATCTGTTCACAGACCGCCGGCTGGCCGACATAATCGGCGAGGCGTCGCGGGCGGATGGCGCGATCCAGCGCGCCGTCATCGCTGGCAGCCGCAGGGCTAATGAGGCGATCGGGCTCGGTCACTGTCAAGACGCGCGACGAAGGCTCACTGGAAGGGCGGGGCCGACACCATAGCACATAGGATCTGAAGACCCGGGGGCATTCAGCTCGGGCTCACCGATTTCAGTGCGGCACGGATGATCTCTTCGGAGGTCTTGGCACCGTCATCCGCTGCGCGCGCCATGCGGTTCGCATCCGGCGGCTTATAGCCGAGCGCGATCAGCGCGCCGATGGCGTCGGTGAGCGGATCATCCGGCGCCGTCATCGGCATCGCCGTGGCCGCCGCTGGCGCCCCGGCACCCGGCGCGGGCGGGTCACCGAGCTCGGCGATGCGATCCTTCATCTCCATCACCAGCCGCTGCGCGGTCTTCTTGCCGATGCCGGGCAGCCGGCTCAGCATCGCGATGTCCTCTTGCTCGACGCATTGGGCAAAGCGCGCCGCATCCATCCCGGAGAGGATCGCTAGCGCCATCTTCGCGCCGACGCCGGTCACACGCAGCAAGGCGCGAAACAGGGCGCGATCGTGCTCGCTGCGAAACCCATAGAGTACATGCGCGTCATCGCGGATCAGCAGATGGGTCACCAGCGTCACTGACTCACCGACCGCCGGCAGATCGTAGAAGGTCGACATCGGCGCCTCGACCTCGTAGCCCACGCCGCCACAGTCGATCAGCACCTGTGGCGGATGTTTGGCGATGATCTCGCCGCGCAGGCGCCCAATCATGGCCGGAAATCGCGCCAGCTCGCCGCCGCCCGCTTGCGCTGCGGGATGCCCATCGAGTGGGCATGGCAGAGCGCGATGGCGAGCGCATCGGCCTCGTCCTCACCCGGTTGATCGCTGAGCGACAAAAGCACACGCACCATATGTTGAACCTGACTCTTTTCGGCATTACCGGTGCCAACCACCGCGAGTTTGACCGATTTCGGGCTGTATTCGTGCACCACCACCCCGCCCTTGAGGCCGGCGCAGAGCACCGCGCCGCGCGCTTGACCGATCTTCAGCGCCGCAGTCGCATCGCGGGCGAAGATCAACTGCTCGACCGCCATCTCATGCGGGCGATGCTCGGCGACCAGGGCCGCGACCTGATCGAAGATCAGCCCCAGCCGATCCGGCCAGGCATGCTGGCCGACCCGCACGCAACCGCGCGCGATACAGGTGCTGCGCTGACCATCGGTATCGATCACGCCATAGCCGGTGTTGCGCGAGCCGGGATCGATGCCGAGCACGCGATGGCGAAGCGGCGGCTGTGACATGGGCTGAACGGCTGATGGCCCGCTGCTGCTCAGTTGTCGAGCGCGGCCATGATGTCATCGGGAATGTCGGCGTTATTGTAGACCTCTTGCACGTCGTCGAGATCCTCGAGCGCGTCGACCATCTTCAGCAGCTTTTCGGCGCCCTCGGCATCGAGTTCGATCTGGGTCGCGGCGTTGAAGCTGACCTCGGAGACACTGGTATCGAAGCCGCCTGCGGCCAGTGCGTCGCAGACCGCACTGAACTCCTCGGGAGCGGTGATCACATCGAGCGAGCCGTCATCGTTCACCACCACATCCTCGGCCCCGGCCTCGAGCGCGGCCTCCATCACCGCGTCTTCATCAGTACCGGGCTGGAAGCTGACCACGCCCTGCTTCGAGAATAGATAGGCCACCGAGCCATCGGTGCCCAGATTGCCGCCATACTTGCTGAACGCATGGCGCACCTCGGAGGCGGTGCGGTTGCGATTGTCGGTCATGCAATCCACCATCACCGCGACACCGCCGGGCGCATAGCCTTCGTAGCGGATCTCCTCGTAGTTGTCGCCATCATCGGCGCCGGCGCCGCGCTTGATCGCCCGATCGACGGTATCGCGTGGCATATTAGCGCCAAAGGCCTTGTCCATCGCCAGGCGCAGCCGCGGATTCGAGCCAGGGTCGGCGCCGCCTTCGCGCGCCGAGACCGTGACCTCACGGATCAGCTTGGTCCAAATCTTGCCGCGCTTCTTGTCCTGCGCGGCCTTGCGGTGCTTGATGTTGGCCCATTTACTATGACCGGCCATGTGACTCCCTCGATTCGCGGTCCCGAGACAGGGTGGGACCATTAGCTATTATGGAATAGCCCGTCAGTCTATCATCGGCCGCGAGGCCACGGCAGCCAGGATGAGCGCATGTGGTTCCTTTACCCGATACCGGCGATGCCGCAGAATTGGTGTGCCAAAGCCTTGCCCCAACCCGCTATCGGAAGCGCCCGAGGAAGCCCTCATCGTGTCTCAAGAAATGATCTTCGAGCATCCGCTGAACGAACGCATCCGCACCTTTCTGCGGCTCGAGCATCTGTTCGAGAAGGTCGACTACTTCGTTGCTCAATCAGCGCATTGGAGTACCCGCGCCGCCCTGGACGGACTGCTCGATATCGTTGCGATCACCGCCCGCGCCGATATCAAGACCGAGCTGCTCAAGGAGATCGATCGCAACCTCTCGACGCTCGCGCGGGTCCGCCATCAGCCGGGCGTTGATCAAGGCGCGCTGAAAGAGGTCGTCGATGGTCTGGAGCGGGCCGCCGCCAGTATCCACGACATTCCCGGGCAGATCGGCAGCAAGGCGCGCGATGATGATTTCCTCAAGGCGATCGCGCAGCGCAACAGCATCCCGGGCGGCGCCTGCAGCTTCGATGTGCCCCTCTATCATCACTTCCTGACCCAGCCGATCGAGCAGCGCCGCGCGCGCATGGCCAGCTGGACCGATGAGATCCAGCCCGTCAGCGAGGCCATCCGGCTCGTGCTGTCGCTGGCCCGCACCAGCGCCACCCCGAGGCAACTGGTCGCGCCCGAAGGCTTTTTTCAGGAGGCGCTGGACCTTCAGGTTCCGGCCCAACTGATCCGGGTCGGCATCGGGCTGGATTGGGCCGTCTATCCCGAGGTCAGCGGCCACAAAAACCGCTTCAGTCTGCGCTTCATGCAGGCGAGCACGGCCGGCCGGCCGGTGCAGTCGTCTGAGGACGTGCCCTTCAAGCTGACCTGCTGTGTGTTCTGAAACTTAGGTGATCAGGCGATCGATCAGCCTAAATCCGGCCAGGTAGGTGCCCGCCGCCGAGCCCAGCGTGCTGAAGATGAAGACCAGCAGCACCCGCGAGACCCGGTTCCGCCACCAGCCGCGCGGACTGGTGACATCGTTGCGGAGGCTGCCGAAGTCACCGACCGCAGGACGCCTCAGCGAGAGTTCAATGGCACCGGTGACCATGCCAGCGCCGATGGTGGGATTGAGCGAGGTCAAGGGCGCCGCGCAGAAGGCGCCCAGCACCGTGAGCGGATGCGCGCCGGCGAGCGCGGCGCCCAATGCCGAGAGGCCGCCGTTGATCAGCACCCAATCGGCGACCATGTGCCAGCCGAGTTCGGCGCTGCGGGTGAAACCATAGGCAAAGACGGCCAGGATCAACACTGCTAAGAGCCAAGGGAAGACCCGCCAGAAGCGCGATGGCGGCGGCGCCTGATTGAGCGCGGCGATGGTCTCGGCTGGCGCCGCCGGATCATTCGCAAGCTGCTCCGAGAGCCCCTTCAAGTGCCCGGCGCCGACCACGGCGAGGATGCGCTGGTATCCGTGTTGCTCCGCCTCTTGCCGCAAGCGGGCCGCCATGTAGCGGTCGCGCTCGGCGATCAGCGGCGCGAACAGGCGCGCGCGATCCTGCGCAAACTCGGCGAAGGCGGTCTCGAGGATGTCACCTTGCTTGAGCTGTTCGACCTCGTCCTCGGTGACCTTCTCGCGCGTGAGCAGCCCGGCGAGCAGTCCGCTGAAGAGGTTCAGGCGCTGCCAGAAGCCAAGGGCGTGCGCGGCCCGGCGCAGGGTGATACCGATCTCGCGGTCGATCAGCAGCACCGGGACTCCACGCGCCTCGGCCAAACGCAGGGCCATGCGCTGCTCGGCCCCGGGCTCGATCCCGAACTGGTCCGCGATGCGTTGTTGATAAGCACCCAAGGCCAGACTTGCGGCGACCATGTAGACCCGTTTCTGACGGATGACAGCGAACAGATCGAGGCCCGCGAGCGCGTCGGGGTTCGTCAGCGAGTCGGCGCGGCTGCGACAGAGTTCGACCGCGACCGCATCCACCTCCAGCCCGCCCTCGCCGAGCAGTTCAGCGACCTTGTCGGTGCTGGCCCGCGAGACATGCGCGGTCCCTAACAAGGTCAGCTGCGTGGACCCAATCTGGGTGTCGCGGATCGGTTCTTCGGGCGTTTGACTGCTCACGGATACAGGGGTCGGGGCTGCGCATCGGAGGCGCATGATATACCGGGCGGGCGCGGCCTGTCGCGTCACCAGCGCCCCTCAACAGCCAGGACGGCTTCCAGCTCGACTGGCACCCGTCCCGGGGCTTGGCCTATGATCCCCCGACCTGATCCAAGCCGGTCGTCGTTTGACCAGTGACCGGCTGGCGAGCGTACCGAGGAGCCCCGTGTGATCGATCAGCTACTCGCCCTTGTGTTGATGTGCTTGGTGGGCTGGTTCTGGCTCGATGCCTCGCGCGACCGCGAGATGGCGGTCGGCCTCGCGCAGAACGCCTGCCGGGAGCGCGGTGTACAGCTGCTCGATCAAGCCGTTGCACTGCGCCGGTTCGGGCTGCGTTGGCGCACCCAAGGGCTGCGCATTCGCCGCGTCTATCGGTTCGAGTTCAGCGAGGAGGGGATAGGCCGACGCACCGGCTATCTGGTGCTGCTCGGGCTCCATCTGGTTGATCTGAGCCTCGGGCTCCCCGAGGTCAGTGATGACGCTTGAGCCAGCGGGTCGAGCCAATCGGCCTAGCTAACAGGCCAAGGCCTTGGCTCCAGCGCCGCTATTTGACCACGCGCAGCGCTGGGCGCTTGGCCTTGTCATCCGAGCCGTCGGAGGGCCCCCGGCCCGCATCACCCTCGCCAGAGCCTTTCTTCGCCTCATCATCGGCGGATGCGGGGTCACTGCCGTCTTCTTCAGCGAACAGCATGCCCTGACCATTCTCGCGCGCGTAGATGCCGACAACCGCAGCAATCGGCAGCTCGACCGGGAACGGACGGCCACCAAAGCGGGCCGAGAAGAGGATGGCCTCGTTGCCAAGCACCAGACCTTGGACGGCGCTCGCGGCTACATTGAGCACGATGCGCCCGTCAGCGACATAGTCACGCGGAACCACCACATCCGGGCGCTTCGCATCCACCAGCAGATGGGGTGTCATGTCATTATCGGCGATCCACTCATAGAGGGCGCGGATGAGGTAGGGGCGATTCGAGGTCATCGGTTGCTCCGAGCAGTCTAGGCCAGATCGGTCACCATTTCGCGCTCCGCCTCGGTCAGGCTAACGCGGAACGACGGCCATTCAAACATGCGCGCGGCATACTCAGTGACCGGGCTTGCCGCTGCGGGGAGTTCAAGCTCGAGGATCGGCAGGCGCCACAACAGCGGCGCGACGCAGCAATCGACCAGCGAGAACTCATCGCTCATGAAGAAGCGGTTCGCCGCAAAGATCGGCGCCACCGCGACCAGGCTGTCGACCAATTCTTGACGCGCCTGACGCGCCGTTGCGGCATCGGCGGTGCGGATCATGCGCATCCGATCGTACCAATCACGATCGATCCGATAGATGAACAAGCGCGCATTCGCACGCCCAACCGGGTCGACCGGGAGCAATGGCGGATGCGGGAAACGCTCATCCAGATACTCCATCACGATGAGCGATTCGTACAATCTCAGGTCACGATCGACCAGGGTCGGAACCGTGCCATAAGGATTAAACTCCATCAGTTCATCGGGCAGGGCCTTGGCATCGACATCGACGATCTCAATGTTGATGCGCTTCTCGGCGATCACCATCCGCACGCGATGACAATAAGGGCAGGTCGGATCAGAGAAGAGCGTCATGGTCGATCGTCTGTTGCCAGCCACTGGCTCTGTTTCCTGACGAAGAGCTTACCACCGCGCAACGGGGAACGCAGAGGCAGGCTACAAATGGTGATGGGATAGATCCCAAGGGCAGCGCCCGCTCTCCCCGGAGCCTGACGCCAATCCGCAAGCATACACCGAATTGCGTCTCTCAGGGTCAACGGAAGCCGGCACTGGGTCCGTTCGGCACGATCCCAACGCAAAAGCGGTCGGCAGCGCCTCGCTGCCGACCGCCCATCTTGGGTGACTGCCGAGCGTCGGCGGGGCACATACCCCACCGACAGGGCGCCGATCAGTGGATATCCTTCCAGAACTCGCGCTTCATGTAGAAGGCCAGGATGAACATCAGACCAAGGAACAGCAGCACATAGAGGCCGAGCTGGCGACGCTCGAGCTTATAAGGCTCGCCGGCATAGGTCAGGAAGTTGGTCAGATCCCGAACCATCACATCGTACTCGGCCGGGGTCAGTTGACCGGGCTCGACCAGTTTCACGCCGACCACATGCCCACCGTCTCCCTCGCCATGACCACCGGCATGGACCGGTGCCTGGATGCCCTGCAGATGGGCGAACGGATGCGGCATGCCAACATCCGGGAAGACCAGGTTGTTGACACCGTAGGGGCGACTGTCATCGACGTAGTAGGACTTCAGGTAGCTGTAGACCCAATCCGGCGAGCGCCAGCGGGTGACGAGCGTCAGATCCGGGATCGCGGTACCGAACCAGGCCTCGCCATCGGCGGACTTGAGCGCAGTGGTCATCATATCGGTCGGCTTGGCATCGCCGAACAGAAGATTCTCGCGCAGTTCATCCTCGGGGATACCCAGATCCTGGGCCATGCGCTGATACCGCATGTATTTCAGCGAGTGACAACCCTGACAGTAATTGACAAAGTACTTGGCTCCGCGCTGCATGGACGCCTGATCCCTGAGATCAATGTTGGCATCTTGGAGCTTTGGACCATGGCCACCAGCGGCCATCACCGCCAGCGGGGCCAACAAGAGGGCGAGTGCAAGGATTGCGTGTTTCATGACGTCACCCTCTCCGGAACCGGCTTCGTCTTTTCGAGCTTGGTGTAGATCGGCATCAGTAGGAAGAATGCGAAGTACAGGACAGTGAAGATCTGTGCCAGCAGGGTATAGAGGTCGGTCGAGGGCATCAGACCTAGATACGCCAGCACCACGAACGACACCGCGAACACGGCGAGGAAGAAGCGCGAGAGCACCCCTTTGTAGCGCATCGAGCGCACCGGGCTGCGATCGAGCCACGGCAGCAGGAACATGATCAGAATCGCGCCGAACATCACGACGACACCTGGGAATTGCGAGCCCCCGATCGGCGGCACCGCGCGCAACATTGCGTAGTAGGGCGTGAAGTACCACACCGGCGCGATATGCACGGGCGTCTTCAGCGGATCAGCCGGCTGGAAGTTCGGCGCTTCGAGGAAAAGCCCACCGAGATCTGGTGCATAGAAGACAACAGCCGAGAAGATCGCCAGGAAGACGACGAGGCCGGTGATGTCTTTTACCGTGTAGTAAGGATGGAAAGGGATGCCATCGGCAGGCTGATTGGGATCCCACTGGTTACCCTTCGGCCCCTTCTTGATCTCGATGCCATCGGGATTGGTGGAACCCACCCGATGCAGCGCGACGATGTGGATGAACACCAGCCCTACGAGCAGGAACGGAATCACGAAGTGGAAGGCGAAGAACCGGTTGAGTGTGACGTCGGAGATGACGAAGTCACCACGCACCCAGGTCGAGAGGTCACCGCCGATCTCCGGCACCGCCGCGAACAGGTTGACGATGACCTGCGCGCCCCAATACGACATCTGCCCCCAAGGCAGCAGGTAGCCAAAGAAGGCCGTCGCCATCATCGCCAGATAAATCACCACACCGATGATCCAGAGCAGCTCGCGAGGGTTTTTATAGGAACCCCACATCAGCCCGCGGAACATGTGCAGATAGACAAGGATGAAGAAGAACGACGACCCTGTGGAGTGGATGTACCTCAGGAGCCAGCCCCAGTTGACATCACGCATGATGTACTCGACTGACGCGAAGGCTTCCGCCGCCGAGGGCTTGTAGGACATCGCCAGCCACAGACCGCTGACGATCTGAATGATCAGCACCACCAGGGCCAACGAGCCGAAGATCGACCAAAGCCCCATATTTTTCGGCGCATAGTATTGGGCCATGTGGTCATTCCACACGGCCATGACCGGAAAACGTTTATCCAGCCAACCGAGAAACCCTCTCGGCGCTGTATCGACCGTCTCAACGCTCATCAGGCGGCTCCTTCTTCATCCTCACCGATGAGGATGGTGGATTCGTTCAAATAAGTGTGTTTCGGGATGACGAGATTCGTCGGTGCCGGAACCCCCTTGTAGACCCGCCCCGCCAGGTCAAACTTCGACCCGTGGCAAGGACAGAACCAACCGCCCTTCCAGTCCGGGCCAAGATCGTCCGGCGCCACCTCTGGGCGATAGGTCGGCGAGCAACCCAGGTGGGTACAGATACCGATCACCACGAAGTAGCGTGGATTGATAGCCCGCTCTGGGTTCTGGCAGTACTCGGGCTGCTGAGTCGCGAGTTCCGAACTCGGATCAACCAATTTGGATTCCAGCGTTGGTAACGATTCGAGCATCTTGTCGGTGCGATGCACCACCCAGATCGGCTGACCGCGGAACTTGACGCGTAGCAGCGCCCCTGGCTCCAGCTTACTCACGTTTGCCTCGACTGGAGCGCCCGCAGCCCGCGCCTTTGCGCTCGGATTCATGGAGGCGATGAAAGGGACGGCCACAAAGCCGACGCCGACAGCACCGACTGCGCTCGTTGCGGCGACGAGGATGCGCCTGCGGCCCTTATCCGTGCCTTGTTCGTTCATGCGTTTGTCGACCCCTCGCTAGGCTCGATGAACGACCTCCCGCGCAACGAGACGGTCGAACAGTCTGATGATGAAAATGAGAATATCGCTAAGCTTTGCATAACCGACCGCGCATTCTCCATGAAGCGGCCAACCCAGGTCAAGAAAGCCCCCGACTGATCAGGGTTTTACAACGCCTATAACCAGCCCGTATTAGAGCCGAGTGCTCGGCGATGAACCACGACAAAGGTCAAAAAACCAGTGCGCAGCATGGGTTTGTGGCGGAATCTTGCGGTAAGTGTGGGCATGATGACCATTAGACAGGGTTCTCGATCTCGATGTACTGATGCTCGAGGCCAAAGTGAGCGGCCAAGTGCGCGCCCAGGGCCTGGACCCCATAGCGCTCGCTGGCATGATGACCGATGGCAAGATAGTCGATGCCCAGCTCGCGCGCGAGATGCACAGTCTGTTCCGAGATCTCCCCGCTCAGGTAGCCATCGACGCCCAGCGCTGCGGCCCGCTCGATCGCACCCTGCGCGGCGCCGGTACACCAGGCAATCCGGCTCAACGGATGGTTGACCACGGCCACATGCAAAGGTTCGCGCCCCAGGGCGCGGGTGACGCGCTCGACAAGCGCAGCGCCTGACAGCGGTTCGGCCAAGTTGCCACACCAGAGAAGATCATCCGCGCCGGCGCTGGGGTGTGCGTCCAGCAGCCCGAGCAGATCTGCCAGTTGCCGATTATTGCCGAGTTCTGGGTGCGCATCCAAGGGCAGATGATAGGCGAGCAGGCTTAGCCCGGCGCGCATCAGTGTTCTGATCCGGCGTCCTTTGAACCCGATCAGAGGCGCTGCCTCGGACTTCCAGAAGAAGCCATGATGCACCAGGAGTGCATCGGCCTCGGCCGCGAGCGCGGCATCGATCAAGCGCTGACTCGCGCTCACGCCCGTCACCAAACGCCGCAGCGGCCGATCGCCTTCGATCTGCAGTCCATTCGGGCAATAGTCGCTGAAACGCTCGACCCCCAGGAGACGATTGCAGTAGTCAGCGAGTTCGACGGCGGAGGTTATGCAGGTCACCCAGAGCCTCTGGAGAGTAAGGATGCAGCGCGTTCAGCGCTCGGTCATGCGGTCGATGTGGACCGTGATGTGTCATCCGAATGCGATGAACCATCCACCATACCACACTCATCCTACTCGGCTTCAGGGCCGAGCCGTCATCCTCCATGCGCGAACAGCGCGAGCGTCCGTACCGGCCAGCCAATCGTCTCTTACTTAGGCTGATCAGGACACAAGCGCCCCATCGCCTCCATCGCCCGGCATGGCGACGCGCTTTGGACGTTAGCGCGGATAGAGCGGCGCGAGCGAATCTTCCGAGGATGGAGCAGACGCCGGCTGGGCGCTCAAGCCATCCTTGACCGCCAGCCACAAGGTCTCGCCTTGCCAATCCGCCTGACCATCGGGAGCGCCGTAGAGGCGGCGCTCCAGCGCCCGGATCGCCGGCCCGCCCCGTTCGGCACGCTCCGCCAAGGCGCGGAGGCCGCTCGGCGGCGCATCCGGCCAGATCAGAGCCGCCCAGGCGAGCAATGCCGTGGCGGCCGCGCGCGGATCATCGCGCTCGCAAGCACGCTGCACGGCAGCGCGCGCGCGTCGCTCCTGATTCGGCGCACGGCTGTGCATTTCAGCCTTCAGCACCGCTGGCACTGGCGTCGAATGCCGACGCAGCCAACCTCCGTGAAGCCAGCGCCCGTGCAGCCAACGCCGATGTCGCCAGAGCAAGCCGGCGCCGAGCGCAATCAATGCAGCGAACAGCAGACCCCAGAGCCTTTTGAACGTCCAGAACCCAGTGTCCATGCCGACATCCGACCCAGTATCCGACTCAACGCCCGCGCCAGCATCCTCACCGGCCCCAGTAGCACCACCACTATCAGCCTGGGCCTCGTCCGCTCCAGTGTCCACGCCGGCCGCCGCTGCCCCCTCGAGCATTTCAGCATCGGCAACCGAGCCGGCCACAGTCAACGCCAGCGCCGGCACTGTTGCGATGCGTTCCTCGCCAGCCTCGGTATGCCACCAGGGCACCTCGATGCGCGGCAGCTCGACATCCCCACCGCGCGTCGGGATCAAGGTCAACGGCTGGTGACTGATGCCGATCAGGGTCTCGCCATCGCTGTGCGTCTCGGTCTGGGTCTGACCCGGATAGAGCCGAAAGCCGGCCGGCGTCGGGATCTCGATCTCCGGGATCTGATTCCCGGCCAACCCCCTGGCGATCAGGGTTAGAGTTCGGGTCACCGGCTCGCCGAGCCTGAGTGCCGGCGTCTTGCCACCATCGGCGGGATTCCAAGAATCCTTCATCTCAAGCGCCGTCGCGGGCAGCCAGTGCTCACCGCTGAAGTCCTCGGCACGGGCCGCGACCTCGAGCACTAGGGCTTCGCTCTGCGCGCGCGCTGGCTCACCGCGCTCGAAGAGCGAGCCGGTGGGCCCAAACCGCAGACCACCGAGCATCCGTTCGAACATTGGGTCATCGAACAGATCCGGCAGATCTCGTCTGGCGAGCGCGTCCGGACCTTGCGCGCGCTCGGTTTTGAGTTCGGCCTCGAAGAGGATCGGCGGGATACGCAGGGTTCCGCTGCGCTCCGGGCTTAAGGTGTAGCGGCGCTCGATGACCCGATACTGCTGCCCGCCGCGTGTAGTCAAGCGGCCTTGATCCCGGCCGATCCGCGTCAGCACCGCGCCCTCGAGCGTTGGCATCTGGATCGCATAATCGATCAGCGGCCGCGCGCTGTAAGCGCGCACCACCAGCGGCATCTGCTGCTGAACCACTAAGGTATCCGGCCGGGCATCAGCCGGCCCGGTATCAGCCGCCCCATCGGCATCAGCGCCCAACGCAACCTCGAGCCAGACCTGATCGCCGGGCGCGCCCAGCCCGCCCTCGGGCACCGCATCGACCTGCAGGCTCAGCGGCTCGGTGGCTGCCGAGCCGACCTGGATCGACGGAATCTCCAGCTGGCCCAGCCGTTTCGGCAGCAGCGCGATCCGCCAGCTGGTCTTGTCCGAGCGCTGCCCATTGATGATCTGGGTCTGCTGGGAGGTGTTGACGCCAGCGACCTCGAAATCCTCGTCCAAGGGGTCAAGATCCGGCTCCTCGCCCGACAAGCGCCCAACGCCCCCACCAGAACCCCCGCCAGCGACCTCGATCGTCAACAGCACCCGATCGCCCTCGTAGACCTGGGTCTGATTGAGAGAGGCGCGTGCTTCGGCGGCCAGACCCGAGCCCGGCAGCAGCATCAGCAGACCGAGAAGCACAAACAGGCCCCAGCCACGCGTCGCGATGGATGCGAGTGGCGCGAGTACCACGATTGGCGCGACCTCAGGAGCGGTGCGGTCATGTCGAGAGACGAAAGCAAAGCTCATCGCAATCACCAAGACGTCTCGCTAGAAGGCTGATCAGCGCCATTCCGGCGCGTCTGATATTGATAGAGGAATTTCCGGCGTAACAGCTCGGCCGGATCATCGGGGATGCGCCGCAGCCATTGATCCGCCGCTTGGCGTGCCTCGCGCTCCTGGGGTTCTAACGCCGCAGAAGCCACATCGGCCGCAGTCCGTTGATCGCGGTCATCCATTGGCTCATCGCGCTGATCACCAAGTCGTTCAGCGCGATCAGCGAAACCGGTGGCGCTCTGCTGCTGATCGGCCGAGGATTGAGCAGCCGAGCCCGCGCCTTCTCCGGGGTCGTCCGTCGGGTCTTCTTCCAGGTCTTCTCTGGGCTCTTCTCCCGGTTGCTCGTCCGATGCCGGCTGTCCATCTTGCTGTTCGCCGTTCTCATCCGCGCCGGCCTCACCGCTCGCATCACCGCCGGCATTGCCCCCAGCATCGTCCGACCGCTGTTGCTCGGCCTCGGCCGCTTGCGACTCCCCGTCGTCCTTCTGCAACTCATCGCCTTGATCCTGCTGCGGCCGAGACTGCTGCGCTTGCGAGCGCAGCGCGGCCTCGACCTGGGCTCGATTATAGCGAGCGTCCTCGAGCCCAGGATCGCGCGCGAGGGCTTCATCATAGGCGGCCAAGGCTGCTTCCAGCTCGCCGCCACGCGCCAATGCATTGCCGCGATTGTAATGCGCAACGGCGCGATCATCCGTGCCGAAACGGGCCGCCGCTTCCGCATACTCGCCGAGCCGGTACGCAGCGCTGCCAGCCCGCCCCGAGTGCGTCGCCAGCTCGCGCGCGCGTTCAAAATCATTCGCCGCCAACGCCCGCGCCGCCTGTTGCTCCGGGCGCTGCCAGAGATCCGCCCAGCCGAACGCCAGCGCCGGTTGTGGCAGCATTAGCGCGCCGGGCGTGAGCGTGAGCAGCAGCATCGCCAGCCAGCTGCGGCGGAAGGCAAGCGCCGCCAAGGGCACTAAGAGCACCGCGATCCAGGGACCCAGCTCACGCCAGCGCTCGGCGAGCATCGGGTCGCGCTCGGCGAGCGCTCGCGGACGGGCGTCGGGATCGATCAACACCTGATCCAGATCGCTGCCGCTGTTGCCGAGGGTGGCATAACGGCCCGCACCCGCCGTGGCCAGTTGCTCCAGCGCGGCGATATCGAGCCGAGTGATCACGGGTCCATCGGCGCTCGTCACGCCAGGCACCTGCGCGCCCTCGGCGGTACCGACACCGATCACGCCAAGCGCATGGCCGGCCTCACGCAGCCGTTCGGCGGCCTCAATGGCCCGCACCCCACCGGCATCATCGGTGAGCAGGATGACCTCGCCACTCCGGGCTGCGGCCTGGCGCAGCAGATCCAGCCCGAGAGCGATCCCGCGATCCGGCCGGCTGCCCTGAACCGGCATGATCCGTGGGCTCAGCGCCTCAAGCATGGCGCGAATGGTCTCGGCATCGTCGGTCAGCGGCGAGACCGCAAAGGCCTCGCCGGCGAAGGCGACGAGCCCGACCTGACCATCGGCGCTGCGGCTTAGGATATCAGCGACCTTGTAGCGCGCTCGCTCCAGGCGCGACGGGGTCAGATCCTCGGCCAGCATCGAGCGCGACAGGTCCAGCACCACCACCCGCGCGGCATCGCTGCGGAAGGCCGGCACCGGCTCGCGCTCGAAGGTTGGATTGGCCAGCGCGATCACCGCGAGCAACCAGCCTGCGGCCAGTAACAGCAGCGGCCACTTGCGTGCGGGCTCGTCACCGCCCACCTGCAACACCGCAAGCAACCGCGCATCGACGATCCGCCGCCAGGCCGAGGCCCCGGCATCAGTCCGCCAGGCCCACCAGAGCAGCAGCCCGAGCGGAATCAGCGCCAACAACCACAGCGGCTCGATGACATGGAAATCGTTCATCGCAGAACTCCGTTGTCACTCCCAGACGGCATGCTGGGCCGGCTGGGGGCCGTCCGCAGATAACCTGAACAATCTGTATGCTTGCGGCCACAACGCGCTGATCGCCCTTGAGCCAAACGCTCAAGTTACTTGCGGACAGGCTCTGACGAGGTATTGACGGCCTTGGACTCGGCTGCGGCCGGCGTCTGACCGAGGATCACCAACCCCTTGAGCACGTTGAGGGCCTCGGAGAGCTGATAATCCTCGGCCGCGAGCGAGGGCTTTTCGCGATCCTTGCCTTTGCTGGCGGCGGTCTCGTCGCTGCCAGCCCCGTCAGTGCCAGCCCCGTCGCCACTCGCGTCGTTATCGGCTGAATCCTCAGCCTCAACCTCGAGATCGTTGGCGTCTTCCAGATGGCGGATCAGGTTGGCTTCCTTGAGCGGCGCGACCTCGGCGTCCGCGTCCAGGGTGAGGCTGCCGCGCTCGAGGATGATATCCGGCACGATGCCGAGCGCCTGGATCGAGCGTCCGGCAGGGGTGTAGTAACGCGCGGTGGTGAGCTTGAGCGCGGTGCGCTCATCGACCGGGATGATGGTCTGCACCGAGCCCTTGCCGAAGGTTTCGTTGCCCATGATCAGCGCTCGGCGCTGGTCCTGCAGGGCACCGGCGACGATCTCGGAGGCCGAGGCGCTGCCGCCATTGACCAACACGATGAGCGGCGCGCCCTCGAGCACATCGTCGGGGCCGGCGCGGAATTCGAGTTTGGCCTCCTCGAGGCGACCTTCCGTGTAGACGATCAGGCCCTGCTCGAGAAAGGCGTCGCTGACGCCGACTGCGGTGTTGAGCATGCCGCCGGGGTTGTTGCGCAGGTCGAGGATGACGCCCTTGAGGGGGCCGTCGTTGTCCTGCTTGAGCGTCTCGATGGCCTCGAGCAGATCCTCGGTGGTGCGGGATTGGAAGTTGGCCACGCGCAGATAGCCGAAGCCGGGCTCGAGAATGCGCTGCTTGACCGAGGCGACCTTGATGATCGCGCGCTCGAGTTCGACGCGCAGCGGCTTGGCCTCGCCATCGCGCATCAGGGTGAGCTTGATGGCGCTGCCGGGCTTGCCGCGCATCAGCTTGACGGCGTCGCCGAGGCTCATGCCTTTGACGGGTTTGCCGTCGATGCGCACGATCAGATCGCCGGCCTGGATGCCGGCGCGCTGGGCGGGGGTGTCGTCGATGGGGGCGATGACCTTGACGAACCCATCTTCCATGCCGACCTCGATGCCGAGGCCGCCGAATTCGCCGGTGGTGCCGGTCTGTAGATCCTTGTACTGGTCGGGATCGAGATAAGCGGAGTGGGGATCGAGCCCGGCGAGCATGCCGCGAATGGCGCTGGCGAGGAGGTCGCGGTCCTCGACCTGTTCGACGTAGTCGCTCTTGATGCGGCCGAAGACCTCGGCGAACACGCGCAATTCATCGAGCGGCAGGCCTTCGGGCGCGTCGTCGTCCTTGCCCTCGGCCGACTCCAGCGCCTTTTGCACCTCCTCGACGCTCGGCTCCGGGCGGGTGCCGGTAGGCTTGAAGCCAGGTGGTGGCGGCTGCACCACCGGCGCCGGCTCGGCGTCGGGTTGCCCCGCGCCGGATTGCGCTGCGTCGTCCTGCGCCCAGGCAGCGGGCAGCAGGCCACAGAGAAGGAGAGCGAGAAGGGCGGGCTGGCGATTGGTCATGGATTCATCCTGCGGGCTTGGAGCCGAAGCCCGGCTGTTGTGTGCTGAAGTTACCTGAACGATTGAGGGCGATCTGGGTCGCGTGTTCCCAGGGGAGCGTTGCCCAAGGGCGATTGGGTACCGATTGGGTGGCAGTTGGAGCGGCATCAGCCCGAAGTGGCGTCAGCCGGCGTGGCATCCACCGGCGTGGATCGGCACCACCGGCCGGGATCGATGGCCTGGCCCTGGTGGCGGATCGCGAAGTACAGCGCGTTGTGCTCGGCGCCACCACTGCTGCCGGCCAGCGCGATGAGATCACCCGATTCGACCCATTCGCCAACCTCTTTCATCAGGGTGCGATTATGCCCGTACAGGGTCATGTAGCCACCCCCATGGTCGATCACCAATAACATGCCGAAGCCGCGCAGCCAATCGGCGTACACCACGCGGCCGTAATGGACGGCGCGAACCTCGGTGCCGGATTCAGCCGCGAGCAGGACGCCGTCGGCATGCAGGGCGCCGCGCGCGCGGCCTTCACCGAAGCCGCGCAGGATGCGGGCGGGCCGCAGGGGCCAGGCCAGGCGCCCGCGCCGATCGGCGATCGAGGCGGGCGCGAGTTCGACTTCGGCGGCGATCTCGGCGCTGCGTTTGAGGCGCGCGATCAGCGCGCGCAGCGCCTCGGCATCGGCGCTCAGGGCCGAGGCCTGGGTCTGCTCATCGGCGATGAGCTGTTCGAGATCGGCGAGGACGGCCGCGCGCGCGCCGAGCGCACGGCTCAGACGCTGGCGGGTGCGGTCTTGACGCGAGGCCAGCCGCGCGAGCCGGGCGGTGTCTTCTCGCTCCTGCTGCTCGAGCCGCCGCAGGCCTTGCTCGAGGTCGCGAATCTCTTCGACCCGTGCCGCCCGCGCGGCCGCGACGATCTGATAATAGCCGAAGAGGCGTTCGGCTCGACGCGGATCTTCTTGGCCCAGCAGCAGGCGAATCTGGTCCCCGTGACCCATCCCATAGGCGGCGCGCACGAGATCGGCCAGCGTGGTTCGCGCGTGCTCGAGATCGGCGCGCAGCGCTTGCAGGCGGGCGGCGGTGGCCACCAGTGCCGCCTGCTGCGCGCTGACCAGGGCCTCCAGTTCGCGATTGGCGCGGCTGAGGTCGTCGATGTCGCGCTCGAATTGGCGCAGCTCCTCGAACAGGGCGTCGCGGTAACGCAGGTTGTCGTCGATGCGTTCTCGCAAGTCCCGCAGACGTTCCTGCACTTGCTCGAGCGCCGCCTCGTGCTCGGCCACCGCCTCGAGCCCTTGGGGCGCGGGCTGCTGTTGGGTGGATGGCGGCTTGGTGGATGCTTGACCTTGACCGGATGTTTGGCCGGATGCCGTGAGCGCACCGCCCATCCAGCCCACCGCCACCGCAGCGAGCAGAGAGCCCGCAGCGAGCAGAGGGCGCGCTGCGGCGCGAAAACCGGCCAGACAGCGAGGGCTTGTCAGCCTTCCGGAAAGGTTTATCATCGATTGATGAAACGTTGATATTGGGGCAGACGTCATGGTAGGAGAACAGCGGTTGCCGAGCGCGGAATCATCGGCCGATCCCGAGCAGCAGCAGTCCAGGCAGCAGGAATCCGAGCGGCAAGCGTCCGGGCGAGCGCCAAGCAACGAGGCCGGAGCGGAGCATGGTTACGACTTCTCCGAACTCGCGCTTTTCGCCGACGACGCCGATATCGAACGCGCGTCGCGCTCGCTGAAGGCGATGTCGCATCCGTTGCGGCTGAAGATCCTCTGCACCCTGGGTGACGAGGAGGTCAGCGTGCAGCACATCGTCGAGCATGTCGGCACCTCGCAGAGCAATATCTCACAACATCTGGCGATCCTGCGCGATAAGGGCATCCTCGCCGCGCGCAAGGATGCGAACCGGGTATTCTATCGGGTGGGCGACGCGCGCACCTTGCGCCTGATCGTGATGATGCGCGAGGTGTTTTGCAGTCGCACACCTTGAGGGCGTGACGGCGAGCGCGCTGGCTCTTATACTTGTGGGTTGACTTCAGCGTACCGCGACGCTCCGATTATCCCTATGCTGCTCGAATTCATTGGAAACCACTGGGTGCTCTTCGGCGCCCTCGGCGTCATCCTCGGCCTGCTCACCTATGCGTTGATCGTCGGCGAGAAGGGCTCGGTCGATCCGGGCGCCGCGACCCTGATGATCAATCAGCGCGACGCGGCGGTGATCGATGTCCGCCCGGCCGCCGATTTTGCCAAGGGCCATATCATCAATGCCGTGAATGTGCCGATGAACGGCTTCAGCAAGCAGACCGGGTCATTGACGCGGTTCAAGGAGGGACCGGTGATCGTCAATTGCCGCTCGGGCTCGCAGTCCCAGGCCGCCTGCCATCTGCTGCGCAAGGCGGGTTTCAACGAGGTCTACAACCTCAAGGGCGGCATCATGGCCTGGGAAAGCGCCAATCTACCGTTGACCCGCAAGAAACGTTAACCGACTCCGGAGTCCCGCATGGCCGAGAATCAGCAGCCCCAGAACGAGCGACAGTTTGCGCTGCGCAGTCTCTATATCAAGGATCTCTCCTACGAAGCGCCGAATGCGCCCGAGATCTTCCGCCAGGAATGGAAGCCGGAGACCTCGCTGCATCTGGACATCAAGCTCGCGGCACTCTCCGAGGATACCCATGAGGTGGTGCTCACGGTGACCGTGACCACCAAGGTCGGCGAGCAGACCGCCTATCTGATCGAGATTCAGCAGGCCGGGATCGTCAGCGTGGCCGGTTTCGCCAAGGAGGAGCTGGGGCCGCTGTTCTATGTGTACTGCCCCAGCTTGCTGTTCCCCTATGCGCGTCAGGCGGTCTCGGATCTGGTGGCCAAGGGCGGTTTTCCGCATCTGGTGCTGCAGCATGTGAGCTTCGACTCGATCTATGCGCAGAAGCAGGCGGAGCAGCAGGCCCAACAGGACCAGCAGCCTCCGGGCGGCGCTGAAGGCCCGGCTGCGGGCGAGACGACTCACTAGCTTCAATGGCACGCATCGCTGTCATCGGAGCGGGTTCCTGGGGCACCGCGCTGGCGGTGCTGATGGCGCGCAATGGCCACCAGATACCGCTCTGGAGCCATGACCCGGAACAGGTCGCGGCACTGCTGAGCGCGCGCGAGAACCGGACTTTCCTGCCCGGTATCGAGCTGCCCGATGGGATCAGCCCAACGGCATCGCTCGAACAGGCGCTGGCTGGCGCGAGCGGTGTCCTGATCGCCGTGCCGAGCCAGTTCTTTGGCGATGTGCTGGGCGCGTTGGCGCCTGTGCTCCCGGCCAACATGGGCATCCTCTGGGCCACCAAGGGCTTCGATCCCGAGAGCGGGCACCTGCTGCACGAGCTGGTGCTGGAGCGCACGGGTCAACGTGCCCTTGCGGTGCTCTCCGGCCCGAGCTTTGCCGGGGAGGTCGCGCGCGGGCTGCCGACGGCGGTGACCCTGGCCGCCTCGAGCATGGACTTTGCCGAGCAGTGCGCCGCTTGGGTGCGCTCCGAGCGGTTTCGCGCCTATACCCATGATGATCTGATCGGGGTCCAGGTGGGTGGCGCGGCCAAGAATGTGCTGGCCATCGCTACCGGCATCGCCGATGGGCTCGGCTTTGGCGCCAATACCCGTGCCGCGTTGATCACCAGAGGTCTGGCGGAGCTGATTCGCCTTGGCGCGGCGCTCGGCGCCCGGCGCGAGACCTTCATGGGCCTGGGCGGACTCGGCGATCTGGTACTGACCTGCACCGATGATCAATCCCGTAACCGACGCCTGGGCCTGGCCTTGGCGCGTGGCGAGACGGCAAGCGCGGCCTTAGCGGCGATCGGCCAAGAGGTCGAGGGCGTGGTGACGGCGCGGGCGGTGCATCGGATCGCGCGCGAGCATCGCATCGAGATGCCGATCTCGGAGCAGGTACATGCGGTGCTCTACGAGGGCCAGACTCCAGAGGCCGCAACCCGTCAGTTGCTAGAGCGCTCGAATCGGCCCGAAATCGACTGATCGGGCCGGATCGGATCGGATCTCCGGGGTTAGCGAAAACCGTTTTGCCGCCACGCCTCGTAAACGACGATCGCCACCGTGTTCGAGAGGTTGAGACTGCGGTTGTTGGGGCGCATGGGCAAACGGAGCTGCTGCCGAGGCGGCACTGATTCGCGCAGCTCGGCGGGCAGTCCACGCGTTTCCGGCCCGAACAGGAAGGCATCACCAGGCATGAAGCGGGTCTCGGTGTAGGTCTGGCGGCTGTGCGTGCTCAGCGTGAACAGCCGTGGTTGTGCCAGCGCCTGCTGACAGGCCCCAAGGCTGGCATGGACCCGCACGCCGACCCACTCGTGGTAGTCCAGCCCGGCACGGCGCAGCCGGCGGTCGTCCAGCTCGAAGCCCAGGGGCTCAATCAGATGCAGGCTGGCGCCGGTGTTGGCGCAGAGCCGGATGACGTTGCCGGTATTGGGCGGGATCTCCGGCTGGTAGAGGATCACATGAAACATTCAGGGCGAACATTCAGGCGTTGCTTGACCGTTGATCGATGCTCCATGATATATTAAACCTTCGGCAACAGAATCAAGCAATTAACGAGCCCTGCAGGGGAGAACACCATGACCGACATCGCCGCCTTGAAGCAAGAGAAGCAGGATCTGATCGATAAGATGCTCGGAATGCAGAAGCAGTTCATCGATTACGAGCATGAGCACGGCGTCAGCGGTAAGGATTACTGGGCCTCGCAGGATGGCCTGCTCGCCAACTATCGCCAGGAATACATGGACATGGCGAATCGCGTCGTCGATATCGCGCACGAAATCGTTGGCTCGAGCCGCTTGTAACGCAAAAACCCACTCCGACAGCGCCTTGCGCTGTCCACGAACCCCACTGTTAAGGCTGTGGGGTTTTTTTTTGCGATAATATCCGACTGAATGTATACCAACGGCCCAGCCCGCGATCACTAAATCATGGATTATCTTGTACTAATTGCCATTCTAGCAGGCTTGATTCTTGCTCCATTTCCCTTTTGGCGATCATATTTTTTACTGTGGCTTAGGGTATTCATGGATCCGAACCCGAGAATTGGTCTTGGCGCGCGGATTAAGCAAGCACGCTTTCTCCTGCGCCATGCCCTGCTGACGCCAGTTTGGACGGTGCTCTGGTATTTAGATGAACTGCTCTACCCAGGTTATCGCCAACTTCAAGTACGCGCTGTTTTTATTATCGGTCAACCACGGAGCGGAACAACCTTTCTACATCGCACCCTCGCCGCCGATGAAAAACGCTTTTTCGCGATCCGCCATATCGAATGGCGTTATCCCTTCATTTGCCTGCAAAAACCGATCCATTGGCTTGGCCTTGAGCGGCGATTGAACCAGACGAGCTACTGGCCAGACACGAAGGCGGGCCAAGCCGCTGCCCGGATGCATCCGAATACGCTTCTGGACTGGGAAGAAGATGGTATTTTTTATGAGGAACGGCTTGTCCATCATTTTTTTCTTTTCCTTCGGTTTCCGTACCCCGATTTGCTGACCCAGATCGATGGTTATTCAACATTACCGGCACGGTCGCAACGCAGGATGCTTGATATTCATCAAAAGGTCATCAAGAAGGTGATGTATCTAAGGGGAGGAGGCGATATCCATTTCCTATCCAAGGAAGTAACTAGTCACAATAAAATACGGCACTTGATGGAACGCTATCCGCTGTCAAGGTTCATCTTGGCTGCTCGACCATCTCGTGAATTCATGAACTCCCTGATGCTGCTCATGCGTGCCTCCACCCAAAGCAAAACGGGTATTGACCCGATTACCATCCCGGGCTGGGAGCAGGCCTTAATCAAGCGCATGCGGACCGATAGCCATCTATTAGTGGACTTATGCGAGGAATATATCGATCGCAGCCAGCAGGTTCGGATTAGCTACCACAAACTAACCTCTCGCCTAGCCGAGAGTATCCAGACTATTTATCAACAGCTAGGCTGGACCCTCGATGAGGGTTATCTCGGTTATTTGCACTCGTTAGAGCAAGCACAATTGGAGCGCGACCGTGGCTATTCCTATTTACAATGTGAATACAAAGGCTTCGAGCGCTTTGATCAATTTGTGGAACGGCTCGAGGATGCTTCCCCGCAAGCTAGCCATATGGGCATGGCTGATGGCAGACAGCTTGAATCATCATGATCTATTCGCCGAGCCGCCGATAACACAACAGTCAGATGTCCAGACCCATCGGTTCCGAGTCGGACAATAAGAGCCTGGTTCGAGGGGAGGGTGCGTTTGATGTCGACAGGCTCGACCATCGAGAACGATTTTTACTCAATGCTCTCCAAGAGCCTTACCAAGAGGCCGTGCTTGTCGCGCGTTACAACGCGCGCTTCAACGCCAACTTAACCGTTACCGATCTCAAAAACTTCATTGACCGATTGGATAATCCAGGGCTTTCACGACAAGATCATCAAAACAATCCCCTTGAATCCAAATCCGAAACGCAAGCGGAAACAAAAGCGGATACTCAGCCGGAAGGGCTAGGGAAAGCAAGGAAGGATCTTCCTAAATCCGAACAAGACCGCTCGGGATTCCGCAATCACTGGTCTTGGTTTCATCCGGCGCCAATATTGGATCCGCTTGTCTCTTGGTTTGGGTTCACCCGCCACTTGGTCTTGTTGGTTCCATTATTGTTTCTTGTTGGCGTGGCCGAAATAGCCTTTAACTGGCGGACCTTTACTAGTGATCTTGAGCGGATTTCGATCAATACCGGCCTGCTTGAACATGTCCTCTTCTCGCTGTTCACGACAAACCTAGCGACTCAAGTGACACGGGGTGGCGTCGCGCGCTACTTCGGCTTGGCCACGCCCAGCTTCGGCCTGAGGCTTATTCTTGGCGTCCTGCCGCGTTTTAATATCCGAATTGACTTATCCGAACAAGCAAGCCGGAGCGCCAGGCTATGGGTCGCGGCGGCACCAATACTGGTGCGCTTCGTGCTTATTCCCGCCGGATTGACGCTCTGGCTGGTCACGCGGTCTCAAGGAAACCTGCTGTCACTTTTTGGTTTGGCATTCGCGCTGCTGTCGATGATCTCGCTTCTCTTTGTTGCGAATCCGATCATGGGCGGCGCGGGGTACATGTGGCTCAGCACTTATTTCAATAATCCACGGCTGAGGGAAAAGGCCTTCAGGGCTCTACGTTACCGTATAAAAAAGCCACCGGGCGTGGTTGCTCGCTATGTCGAGGACAACAACCAACTTCTCCTTTACGGCTTGGCATCCACGCTCTTCATGGTCGGATTGGTAGGGTTTTTGACCTACACGATGGCCACCTGGTTAGAACTCAATTACGGTGGTCTCGGGGTGGTCGTGTCCGTGCTAGTGGCAAGCTATGTGTTCATTAATCTGCGCCGAAGACTATTACCGGAAGTATCCGACGCCAAGGGGCATGGCACCAAGCCTGTTCGCAACGCCTCTCGGAGCGCCGAGGGCGACAGCAAAAAACCATCGGAAAAAGGCTCTCGCGAATCTCGATTGGTTCAATTCCGGCGTTTCGCTCCCTGGAGACGCTCTCTGGTGCTTCTCGTCCTCGTGGGTTTTCTTTGCTTGCCT
Source organism: Halochromatium sp. NSM3 (assembly GCF_059621085.1). Lineage (NCBI taxonomy): Bacteria > Pseudomonadati > Pseudomonadota > Gammaproteobacteria > Chromatiales > Chromatiaceae > Halochromatium > Halochromatium sp. NSM3. Next base: position 111,559 of record NZ_JCAQIA010000001.1, read on the forward strand.
TACCAGTATGAAGCAGGCGGGCCAGTGTTAGTGAAGCCGGAGCGCGCGCAAGCGATATACGCGGAATACCCAGGCGTTGTGGAACACGTTTATTTTGACGGCGGTGAATTTGTTCTTAAGGGCGCACTCATTGCCGAGATGTCGAATCTTAAACAACATCGCGATATTGATGTCACACGGTCGGAGATCCGTAAAATCGAGGCGGAGATTGGCGTGCTAGGGTCAACGCCCATTCCGGAACAAATAACCCAGGCAAAAGAAGCCCTAGAAACGGCGAACATTCGATTAACTTATAGCGAAGCCGAGTTGGAAAGGCTAGGCCGTATCTACGAGAAAAACGCCATCTCCTTCACCGCCTTTGAAGAGGCGCGCCAGGGTATGGATCTAGCGCGTCAGGAAGTCAGGGAGAAGAAGGCTGAACTGGAGGCGCTAAAAAGGCAGGTGAATCCATATGCAATCGAAGCGCTCGAGGCCGAGCTAGGACGACTGCGGCGTGATCTCGCCTACTATCAGGATGTGCTTGAACGCACGTTAATGCGCATGCCCTTTGACGGCCGAATCATCACCATGGATTTGCGGAACCTTCGGAAACGATACCTGGATAGCGGAGATCTCTTCGTCGAGATAGAGGACCAACGCCGCGTCAAAATGGAGATTGATATTCCAGAGACGGATCTGGATGTCGTGGCGCTGGGGGATACGATCCGCGTCAAGCTTCTCGCCTATCCTCATCGGGTTCTGGAGGGAGAGGTTGTTACTATCTTTCCAATATCATCGGAGTCCGACTTCGGAAATATTGTCAAGGTTGTTGGGTTCATCGATAACCGAGAAGGAGAATTGAAAACCGGCATGACCGGCCATGCCAAAATCGAGGGCCGGGAGATGCTTGCCGGGGAGGCTTTTACTCGCTCTCTCGCTCGATTCCTCCAGGTCGAGGTTTGGTCCTGGCTACCTTAATTCCACTTGCGTTGCCAGATGTCCCGCCAATTCCCGTACTGTTTGAAACATGAAAATGTCCTTCGCTGTGAGCTTATGGCTTTCCTCGGAGGCGCGGGCGACCACGCGAATGGCGGAAATTGAATCCCCACCAAGCTCGAAGAAATTATCATCAAGCCCAACCCGTGGTAATCCGAGTAACGATGCCCATAGTTTGGCGAGAAAACATTCGAGATCGGTTCTGGGTTCGGCATAAACGGTCCTGGCCCCTAGCTCGCCGAGATCAGGTTGGGGTAGATTTTGTTTGTCGGCCTTCCCACTATTGGTTAGTGGTAGTGCGGGCAAGGGAGTGAATACGGCGGGAATCATGTAATCCGGCAACCGATCCTTCAAGAAGCTTCTGAGTTCGGAAACGGCGAGGGTGTTCCCGGATTGGAAGACGACATAAGCAGCCAACCGTTTGGCGCCCTTGGATTCATGGACTATCACGGCGCATTGCGCGATAAGAGGATGCTGGATAAGCGTTGCTTCTATCTCCCCAAGCTCGATCCGGAATCCACGTATCTTGACTTGTTCATCGGCACGGCCAATAAAATCCAGTATCCCATTGGGAAGCCATCGGGCCAGGTCTCCCGTGCGGTAGATTCGAGCGTCTGGGTCATTCCGGAAAGGATCGGGTAGAAAACGCTCGGCGGTTAGATCCGGGCGATTGAGATACCCACGCGCAACACCAACGCCACCGATGTAAAGCTCGCCAGGTATGCCCACTGGCGTTGGCTGCATATGTTGATCCAGCACATAGAGGCGTACGCCATCAAGCGGCCTTCCTAGAGGTGGCTTCGATTCCAAATCCCACTCACTCGCCAGAGTCGCTCCGATGGTTGTCTCCGTTGGCCCGTAGGCATTGATCAGGCGACGACCTTGACCCCAGCGCTTGGCCACGCTTGGTGGACAGGCTTCCCCGCCTACCGTCAGTGTCCGCAGCATGGGCAGTTCATCATGGACAGGGGGCATGGCGGCGAGTGCCGTTGGCGACATGGCGACGGTGGTGATCGCCTCGCGCTGCAAAATCTCCACCAATGCTGGCCCGGGAAGCAATTCCTCCTTATGACCGAGGTAGAGTGTCGCGCCGCCCACGAGCGCGCGAAAGATCTCGCCCAGCGCCGCGTCAAAGCTCAACGAGAGCATTTGTAGCACTCGGCTTTCCTGATTGATGCCGAATGCCTTCACCTGGGCCAGAATGATGCCTGTCAGGTTGCGATGCTCAACCATCACGCCTTTCGGCAGTCCCGTGGAACCCGATGTGTAGATCACGTACGCGAGGTGATGAGGGGATACCTGATTCTTGATGGGCTTGGCGGATTCACTCAAGATCGGTTCGGATGTGATATCGACAAGCTTTAGCGACCGATCGTGCTCTAGGACGTCTCGATCGAAGTCTTGGTTGGTTACTAGAACTGGGCAAGCGGTATCGCGAAGAATGTGCCGAAGACGTTCCGCTGGATAGGCTGGATCCATTGGCACGACGGCGCCACCAGCCTTCAGGATACCAAGCAATCCGACCATCATAGAAAGTCCGCGATTCAGACAGAGACCAACAAGCGTTTCATGTTCGACACCCTGATATTGCAAGTGTCGAGCGAACTGATTGGAACGCGCATCCAGCTCCTGATAAGTCAAGCCAACACCATCGAGGAACAATGCCGGGTGTTCTGGCATTAGCCTTGCTTTTTCGCTAATCAACTCATGAACGCATCGTGTTTCAGCGATGACCGGCATCGCCGTCGAGTATGCCAAGACATCTTGTATCTCGCTCTCGTCCATGATTTGGTAGTGGGAGACAGGGAGGTCTGGCTCTTCAACCACCCGCCTGAACAAGAGTTTGAAATGCCCGATCATCCGATCGATCGTCTCGGCGCGGAACAACTCGGTATCGTAGACCAGTGTAATCTTGACTTGCCCCTCGAGGGTTTCGCTGGTCGAGAGTAACAGGTCGAAATTTGCATGACCCGTGTCGTTGTGTGGATCTCCTGGACGGAAACCTGACTCGACACCGGCTTGCTGCCGCGCATGACCAGCGGGGTTGTGGATGAGCATGAATTGGAAAATGGGCGAACCCTGTCTGCTTAGGTCGCGGTTGGGCTGAATTTGAGCGATTGTCTCCTCGAAGGGAAGATCCATATTGGAAAAAGCACCACGACAGACATCACGAGCGCGACGCAAGGCCTCACGGAATGATGGTTCATTCGAGAAATCCGTTCGAAGGGGAACGGTATTGACAAACAACCCTATGAGACGTTCGAGTTCGACTCGTATTCGGTTGGTCATCCCGGTACCAATAAGAACATCGTCCTGATTGCTATATCTGTGCAGCAAAAGTTGATAAATCGCGAGTAGACACATAAACATGGTTGCATTCTCCCGCCTCCCGATTTCTCGAAGAGCCGCAACCGTTTTCCTATCAATAACGAACTTGACTTTCTTCCCTAGGAACCCATGAACCGCTGGACGCGCGAAATCCGTTGGAATCTCCAGTAAGGGAGCACCCGCAAGGTTTTTTTTCCAGTATTCAAGCTGCCTTTGGAACAGCTCACCCTGAATATTCTCGCGCTCCCATACCGCATAATCCGAAAATTGAAGTGGGAGCTTTTGCAGTCTGGGTGGCTTGCCCTTCAGGTGAGCATCATAGAACTTGCTCAGTTCGGCGCAGTAAATCCCCATGGACGGCCCATCGGCGATGATGTGATGAAACGCCGTGTTGAGCACATATTCCTCGTCGGAGAGCTTGACTAACTGTGATCTGACTAATGGCCCCCGCTCGAAATCCCAGGGCTTTTTACCAAGTCGCGCCCCATGTGAGCGCGCTTGGGTCATCCGCTCTTCCTGGGGACGGGACGAAACATCCAAAATCTCGATGGTAATATCCCTGGGAGGTGGATTGACCACCTGCAGGGGCTCGCCATTGCGAGAAACGAAAGTCGTCCGAAGGATTTCGTGACGCGCGATCAAGGCGAGAATAGACAGTTTAAGGGCATCAACATTGATCCGCCCAGTAAAAAGCATGCTGCTCGGTATCGTGTAGGTCGGCTGGTTAGGAAATAGTTGGCCAAGCACCCACAGTTGTTGCTGGGTAAAGGTCAGGGGAGCCTCATTACCCCTCTCGGCTGCTTCGATTGAAAATGGCAGCTCCTCGGCATGGCGATCACTTTGGATCCAGGCCGCCAAGCTCGCGATCGTTGGCGCTTCAAAGATACTTTTGAGAGGAATGTCGGATTGAAGTTGTTTGGTGAGACGCGCGGTGGCTTTAGTGGCGTTAAGCGAGTGCCCACCTAATTCGAAGAAGTTATCGTCGATGGAGATGTTTTCGAGACGCAGGACGTCGCGCCAGACCCTGGCAATAATTTTCTCCAACTCCGAGCGTGGTTGCTGAATCTCGACCTCGACTGGATCTAGCTCGACGCCCCGATCGGCAATGTCAAGCAAGGCCCGACGATTGAGCTTGCCGGTCACGGTCAGGATTGCTGAATCCATCACGACAAACCGCGTGGGAATGCTGCCTGGTGGAAACTGACGGGCTAGATCTTGTCGAAGTTTGGCAAGATTTGGATTGGTCGCGCCAGGGACAAGGAAGGCCGTTAATATGTTCCCTTCTCGCACCAAAACCGAAGCATGCCGGACTTGAGGGTGACGTTGCAGGGTTCGCTCGATGCTGGGTATCTTGAGCTGCTCGACCGCTTGCGCGATCAGATCCGAGTCTACTGGACCAAGATACTCGATGTTTCCATCGCTCCAACGCCGAACCCAGTCATTGGTTGCAAAAATCCGCGCATCCGCTTGCTGCTGGAAAGGATCGGCTTGGAATCGTCGAGCATTCAGCTCCGCCCGATTGCGGTAACCGCTGGCGAGTCCATCGCCTCCGATAAGGAGCCGCCCAGGCACGCCGATTGGACATGGCTTGCCTAGCTCGTCGATGATGTAAGCGCGCGTATTCGGTGTCGGCTTGCCCAGACGCACCATCGGTGTGTCGCTAGGTTTGTCGGCAAACGACCAACGGATCGCGGGGCCGCTTTCAACGCTGGAAAATAGATTGCTCAGCGTCGCGTTGGGCAGGTGCCTGGCGAATTCACGACAGAGTTCGGGGAAAAGTGCCTCGCCTGTACAGGTCCAGTGCTTAACGTTGGCCGCCAAAGTGGCGAAATTGGGCGTATCGAGAGAGGCGGCGAGTAAGGTCGGCGTCAGCGTGAACCTGTCCACCGACTCCGCGCGAAGCGCTGTGAGCAGTGTCTCGACATCACCACTTTCAACAGGCGGAAGTAACGCGGCGGAGGCACCCCAAGCCCAGCAGGAGATGAGTTCGCGCTGGCCTTCTCCCGTATGTAATGGCGCACTGATGCCAATAACCTCTCCAGGCTGAGGATGATCAGGCGCCATGAGGCTGCGGTTGATCAAGCCAAGGTGAGTAACCTCGACCGCCAGAGGTGAGTCGTGGTTCTGGTCCTTGAGGATAACGGCGGCAAGATCGCTCGGGGTCGGGGATTGTTCCAGGCCGGTTATCGAACCCTGTTGCCAGGATTCCTTGAGTTCATCAAGGCAATCGGTTCCATCAGTAGCCTCCGTGGGCAGGGAACTGATTAAATCACGCTGGGTTAGCCAACGATCGATCCCTATATTGACTGATACCGTCCGCACCGCCGAGGCCGCAAGGCGGGAATCGAGCACGAGATAGGTTGCTCCACTCATGAGAGTGGCGAGCAAGACTACCGAGCAATCCACGGGATGATCGAGATAAATGCCGACTGTCGCCCCCTTTCCAACGCCTTGGGACTGCAAATGGCGGGCAACGTAGCAGGCACGTTGATGGAGTATTTCGTAGCTTATCTCTTCGCCACGGCCGCGCACCGCAATCACGCGTGGATTGAGTATCGCTGTCTTTTCGACCAGCTCATGGATGCAGCGGGGAACAATGTCCGCAGTTTTGGTATCGTTTTGCTGACTGAGTACGTGAAGCCGTTCGGCGGGCGAGAGTAGTTCGAGCCGGGCGAGCCTTTGCTCAGGCCCCACAATTGACATGTTGGTCAAAAGGGTGCGCAATTGCTCCATGAGCCTGGCAATATCCTTGGTTTGAAACCGCCGGGCGTCATAGGTCAACTTAAGTTCGATCCCGCCGCTGGCGGTAATATTGAGGAGCAGTGGATAATTTTGCTGGAACGTCGATTGCTCGGAGGCTCCGCCTCTAACCGCGCGGGATCTCGTGGCACCACTGGACATGCCGCTCTGGGTAATATCCTTGCGCGCGACAATGCTGCGAAAAAGCGGCATGCCACCGCGCGCGCCACTCCATTGCTGCACGCTAATCAATGGGCTGTAACCGAATTCTTGCAGTTCCCCCTGTGTTGCATGTAGGCTCTGCAACCACGCTTGAAGTTGCTGCTCCGGTCTAACGTCCACCCGAAAAGGCACCGTATTAAGAAACATGCCGACGATGGATTCAACACCCTCTAGCGAGGGTGGCCGCCCCGCTATAAGAGAACCAAAAACAACCGTGCTTTCTCCACTGTACCGGCTCAGCATTAATGCCCAAGCTCCCTGAATAACAGTGTTTAATGTTATCCTGCTGTCACGCGCAAGTTTATCCAAAGCAACCACAACCTCCTGTTCGAATTTGATCGACCAGGATTCAACATGCATTTTTATCCGCGCATTGGCGCCAAGTTCGCATTCGGCCGGCAGGGGGGTCGGGGCTGTAATTGCCTCAAGATGGCGCCGCCAGAACTGTTCCGCCTTCTGAAGATCTTGGTTCTCGATCCAACGGATGTAGTCTCCGAACGGTCGAGTCGGTGGCAAATGCGTTCCACGGCCGCGCCTTAGCGCTTCATAGGTTTTTCCAATCTCGGCAGCTAGCAATCCTCCCGACCAACCGTCCAGAATAATATGATGGTGGGTATTGAGGACAAACCAGCGGGTCTGGCTAACCTGGATGAGGGCAACCTTTATCTGAGTCGGCCGAGTTAGGTCAAACCCTTGTTCACGTGCCTCACGTTGGGCAGTCCTTAGGCGACTATTTTGCTCACTGGGCGAGAGGCCGCGCCAGTCATGGATTTCAAATGGAGCCTTTATCCGATTATGTACCCGTTGGCGGGGATTTTCCGGGTCGTCCCAATGAAAAGAGGTACGAAGGATCGGGTGCCTATCGATTATTAATTGCCATGCCTGCCGATAGGCATCAGCATCAAGTCTTTCGTGGCGAGAAACTGCTTGGCTAATGTACATTCCGACGCCATCATCCCTGAGCGTATGGAATAGCATGCCCTGCTGCAGGGGGGAAAGGCCGTACTCGTCCTCAATCTCGTTCATTCTGGTACGATGCCTATCTCCGCAGTTAATTCGAATCACTCATGAGCATTAATTTAGCGAGGCGCTGGCGGTCAATTTTGCCAGTTGGCGTAAGCGGCATTGCTCCCACCTTTATATAGGTTGCCGGGAGCATGTAACTAGGCAATCTCTCACTAAGAAACAATTCAATATCCTTACTTCCAAGGGTAATAGGAGAGGCGACATAATAGGCGATTATACTCAGCTCCTCCACCGCGTCGGCAGAGGTGATTACCGCGCAATTCTTCACATCGGGGTGAGAGGCGATTGTGGTCTCGACGTCGCCGAGTTCAACCCGATAACCTCTAATCTTAACTTGAAAATCCTTCCGACCACAGTAAAGGATATTGCCGTCCGCTAGTCTCCGACCCATATCTCCGGTTCGATATAAACGCGAGCCTTGCTCGATATCGTCAACAAAGATAGCCGAGCTCAACGTATCTTGCCGCCAATATCCAGGAGTTAGGTATAGACTGCGAATACCAATCTCCCCATAAACCGGTGTCGGCTGCCCATCCTCATCCAAGAGGACAATCTCGGTTTCGATAACAGGTCTTCCCAGGGCAATGGTAGCGCCAGGGGATAACTCTTCGTTATTTTTAATGACATTGAGAAGGCTGAGCGAGGACTCGGTCGAGCCATAGAGGTTCACAAAAATACAATCTGGATCAAAATGAGCGCGAAAAAGCTCAAAATGGCGGCTTGTAACGGTTTCGCCGCCAAGCACGACCATTCTCACTTGAGGGAACCGAGTTCCTTCGGGCAGGCTTTCCATGAAGAAACAGAAAACCGTGGCCGTTGAATGGAAAACACTGATATTTTCACGTTCCATGCGAAGGGCGAGGTTATGAAAACTTTCTTGCTTGAGATTGATTGAACAAAGGGTGGCGCCGTTGAGCAGCGCTCCATGGATATCGATGACCGCAGCATCGAAACTAGGCGGGGATAATTGTGTCAGTGAATCGCCTGAATATAGGCGCAGGTGGTCGGTATAGGCGCTGATGTAATGCAACACATTCCGATGGGTTTGCACGATGCCCTTGGGTTTTCCAGTCGAGCCAGAAGTATAGATCAGGTAGGCCGGGGTATCGGGCGCAATAGCAATGCCAGGATGACTGATCGCCATGCCGGCTGGAACCTCGTCGATATTAAAAATACAGCCCGCCTCGGGAAGAAGTCCTTGAGCAAGTGCAAGATGCCTGTTGTTAGTCATGATGCCACTTATGGCAGCATCCTTTACGATTGCCCGCAAGCGGCTTTCTGGTGATCCGCTATCCAGGGGCACGTAAGACATTCCAGCGCCTAGCACTCCAAACATGGCTGCCACTAGTTGGGGCCCCTGGTCCAGAAGCAACGCAATACGGACATGGCGATCCATACTGTAGACCTCGATAACCCAATGACTCAGCTGATTAGCTCGCTCGGCAAGTTGTCGGTATGTCCAGCACTGGGATTCACTTCGGACAGCTGCTTGCTCTGGGAATTGGCGGCAAATCAACTGGAACCGCGCCGGTATACTCGATTCGAGAGGGTGGCGACCAAATCCAGTGAATGAAGTAATCGGTTCTGGCAGGCTAGCGGCTAAAGCCCGGCTTTGCTTAGCGCTCAGGGCTCCCGGAAGGCTTGCTATTTCCTGACTGGTATCGGACACCAAGGCTTGCAGCAATTGCAAAAAGTTGTCCAAAAGGCTATCGACGGCTAAATCCTCAAGGAGATCAATCCGATACTCCATGATCAGCGCTAGACGAGCGTCGTGGTCGTCAACACTGCATGTAAGATGTGCGTTGGAAACGCCGGAGCCCAGTCCAAAGGACTCAATCGCGTGGATGGGGCCTGGCGTGTGGATTGGGCCTGGGGATTCGGTAATATACTGGAATAAAATCAGATGCCATACAGGCAGCGGGTGCCCCCAGGTTCCATCCCGATCCCGCGACAGTTTTTCTAACGCGATATCCTGGTGGTCCAGTGCTTCTTCCTGGATTTTAGCCACTTGCGTTATCAATTGCTTAAGGCTTTGATGATGATCCAACTGGGTCCGCAATGGGAGTGTCTTTTCGAACGCTCCTATCAGATTCTGAAGCCCTGGATACCGCCGGCCCTTGGCTGTTATACCAAGGGTAATATCCCGTTGCCCACTATAAATATGCAGCAAAATAATAAAGGTGGTAAGAAAAATGGCTTCGCGAGGAATAGATAGGGCTGCCGCTACTTCCTGAATACTCCCTTGTAGCTCGCTCCCCAACTGTATTTGTTTTTTAACCGTCAATCCACTCGCGTTAATGGCTTGCGTTCGGTCGATGCCGAGGTTTAAGGGGATTGGCGGTGGAACCAGAACCGCCCTCCAATATTCAATCGTATCGCGCCAACGGCCTTTTTTTATCTGCTGTTGTTGCCAAAGGCAATACTGAGTATACTGAATAGGCGGGGCCTCTAAATCCAGGGGGTCATCTCCGGAATGAGTAAAAATCCGAGCAAGCTCTTGCCTGATAAGCTTTTCGGAAACGGTATCAAAAACGATGGCCGGCACGTGTAGAATGACAGCCACTCGTTCCTCTGAAAGCCTAAATAGCTCGTAGCGCAAGAGCGGCGGATTGTCCAGGGATAATGGTTCCTCGCGAGCATCCATTATCGACCACTCGAGTTCCGTAAATTGCTCATCTTCTGGTAGATCCGTTAGGTCGATCTCGTCGGAGATTGGCAGCCGAACCAGGGAACGCTTTCGTGCCGTCGGTTTTTCCCCAGCATCCGTAATACTAACCGCCAATACCTGATGTCGCTCCATGATCCGCTGGAGTGCCTCATGCACGTCATCCGCAGTTAGTGTTCCCTTAATCAAGAATAGCAGTGTTTTCGTGAGAGCGATGTCCTCGGGATCTTGACGATACAGGTGCCACCATGTTTCTTGCTCCATGGAAAGCGGGACTTCATTCAGGTCGCTAGGGAAAGAGAATGATTCAGCCATCGAGGTTCTGGGTTAAGGGAGGATTGGCGAACAGCCTCGGGCGCGAGGCGAAAGTGATATTGGCGTGCTTGGGGGCCTCATCGGAATGTCCGTGAATCCCGCGCAAACACTGACTATCTCGGCCAAGGCTCCGTTTTAAGGCCTCTTAGTCGATTTCGTCGGTCTTTATTAGATGATGTTCGCGACCAGTTATTGGGCCTTTCTCGGTGGCACTCTGTACCGCCGCGATCTCGGTATCGGTGAGGAGATTGTCGGAGCAGTCTCGCTCAACCGGGATATTTGCCTGGAGTTCGGCGTGTATGCCTTTGAGTGCTTTTGGATTCATCAGGCTGCCAGAAGTCGTCGTGTGGTGAAGTCCGAGTGAATGCCCGAGTTCGTGAGCGAGCACAGCCGAATTTAGATCTCCGGAGGGCGCTTCCTCGCTACAAAAAACCGTGCCCGTCTCCGGTAGGTAGACACCTCCAGCTTTGATCGGCATGTTCCGTACAAGGCAGACTTGCCAAAGTCTACAAGCCACAACCGGTGGCAGAGACGGAGATATATTCAGCAAATGCTGGCGCAGCTGGATGCGTGAGCTAATCCTCGAGAATTCTCGTCGACCACCATCATCTATTGATAGCGATTGAATCGCCTGTATTTTCCAGCAAAGCCTTGCCGCGTGCCACAAGCGATTGACGCCCACGAAAAGCTCCGAGATCTCCCCCGAGGTAAGCTTGCTCGAATATTCCTCGCTGACAGTGAAGCCAAGACAATATATCCGCACAGGCAAATGAATGTTTTTCATCGGAACCACCCGCGTAGTCGGAACACTTCCTTTTGCTGGCTTTCTTCCATGAGAGCCTCCCGGTGCCTGGACCCTGTTCGGCAGGCCTGGGGCATCGGCCTAGACTAATAGTCTATTACTTCAATGCAATAGCGCTTTACTTACACAAGGGCATTTTGTTATTCATCGATACTTGGATTCGACTCGCGAATTTTCGCGAGCAGCGCCTGATATTGCTGTATTTTTTCATTATACGGCAGGTCCATGTCCCGCAGGTCGCGCAGCTCCGGATGCCGTTCGACAAGCCGTTCAGCATGGAGAAGCCCAGCCTCAAACTCTTCCACCGCCTGGCGATGGTGGCCCTGGGCATTAAATACTTCGGCTAACAAAAAATGGACCAATGAAAGCCGCTGGGCTCCCAAGGTCATCGGTGACAGGAGTTCTCGGGCCTTGTCATGACTACCCCTAGCCAGATGGGCGCGAGCTAGGAGCAAATTTGCGGAGGTCAACCTAGGGTCCAGATCAATTGCTCCTTGAAGTGCCTTGATGGCCAAATCGTATTGGCCGCCCTCAAGCAGAGCATGACCATGATGCATTTGAACCTTGGCATCTTCTGGCCGGGCCTTGAGACATTCCGCAAAGGCCCGCGCGGCTTCCTCGTGTTTGCCAAGGCGCAGTAGCAATTTACCCCGCAGCAGTGATCCTTGCGCGACATCAGGCTGACGGATGGACATATCCTGTTCCAGGGTTTCCAGCGCGGTCTCCGCGCACCCCTGCTTTTGCATGACATTGGCGAGCATTAATCTCGCTGCTTGAAACTGAGGGTTGCATCTCAAGGCCTCCTTGAGGTGTTTCTCGGCCTCGGTGTAGTGCTTCGCCTGGGCATGCAGGCGACTGATGTTCATGTGTGCGCGCAGGAAGTTTGGGTCGGCTTGGAGGGCATCCTTATTGAGCGTGAGCGCGCGCTCGTGGTCACCTTGCTTCTCGGCGGCCGTGGCTAGCATCACTAGGGCTGGCGCTGGCTTTTTACTGACATGAAGCGCCCCATTGAAGTAATTCTCGGCTTCCGCGTAATCTCCTTTCCTAAGATGAACGTTCCCGATCCCGATATAGGCGGCACCAGCCTCGGGGTTGTCCTTGAGGACGGACTCGTAGATTTCGATTGCCTCGTCGTAACGCTCCGCCTTCATGTGCGCTCGCGCCGATTCAATGCGCATCTTATTCTCTTTCATGGATTTAACACAACTCCAAAAAAACCACTGAACGCCATAATATCCTCATGGATTCCATCCGCTACTCCTTAGGAAAAAGGAGAAGGTGCGATTAGACGAGGCGGGCCGTGTGGATAATAATTCATCATTCCAGCCACCCCGGCGCTTGTTTGACGAAATCCCCAAGTTCGGACCTTGTAAGAATTCCGTCGCCATTAGTATCGATTAGTCGAAAAGCACGGTGGGCGGCGGGAGGAACATCATAGAAGGCAATATCGTCGTTATTGCTAAAACTGAAACGTCGCAGTCATCGGACCAATGCACGCCGCCGCATCTCGTCGGGACGGTTGGGAGTTCCGGCAACCGCCCGCCGCTGGCCGGCAAAATTTGTTTTATAGCCCGAAAACGGCTCATATAATGCGATCTTCCGCGCCAGGGCAATCTGTGTATCATCCAGGTTCCGCGTGAGATCTGGATCCCTTCCTCTACCCGCGTACATCAGATTGTTGTTTGCATCCACGTGACGCAAACCCAAACTATGGCCAAGTTCATGCGCCAATATGACGGGTTCGTGATTTCCATGCTTATTCAGTTCGGCATAAAAGACAGCGCCCTTCTCCGGCACGTAGACAGCGCTCGCTGGCATGGGAAAGTGTTTAAACATGCACACTTGCCATTGAACGTCGTTTCCGGGAGCTGGGGCAACCGAAGCGAGTCGATCTCGAAATTCACGCCGCTCGTCGTTTAGAGCCTCCGCCGGGAAATTTTCGCGGCCGACCCGTTCTCGTTTGATGGAGTGGACTCGCCATTGAATGGACGCCTGCCGCCAAACTAGATTAACGGCATCAAAGAGTTCGTCAACCCCCTCGGCATCGAAGGTACTGTCTAGTTCGGGCGCATCCGCGAATGAAAGCAGGCACACTTCGACGGGAATGATGATCTCGGTAAGATCACTCGCGCTCGGAGCGGATGCCCAGCACCAGAGTAGTATCGCCGCGAATTTCGACAGCTTTCTTGCCTTGAATATTTTCATGGGTGCGAACCTTTCTGGATTTAGGCGGTGACCAGCAACCTTATCACTGTCAAGTATAACCCCGCGCCATGGTCTCCGTAGGAAGAACCAGCCATCAAGGCCTCGTTGGCCGAATGTGCTCGATGTACCTGGGCGTGGCCCGCATCTCCAAGCGGATGGTCTCGCCTTGGGCGCTGATACGCGCGTCGCCGCCGCGCAGCCTGAGGTCACAGCGACAATGGCCACGGCTTTCGAGCGGGATCGGGATCATGTCGCGGTAGGTGTAGACGTTCTCGTCGATATCGCCACCGTCGCAGATGAGCACTGGCTCGGACCCAGGCTCGGACTCTGGCTTGGCCCCTCGTTCGGGAAGCGGCGCCAGCAGCTCGGCGTTGTCGAGAATGAGCGCGCCGGCTTGCCACCACAGGGTCTTTTCGTCCGAGCCGGTCATGGTCTTGATGATATAGGCACGCGCGAAGTCGATGCGTAGGGTGCCGTCGACGAAGCTGATTTCGGCGAGTTCGGAACCGGGGAGGCGAATGCTACTGCTGTCCACTGGGTAAGTCCTAGACGGTTGGATGGCGAGGAAGCGGGACGGACTGAACGGCCGCTCGAATGCCCCGGAGATGGGGCATCTCCGGCCCGATTCCCACCCGCTCCGCGCTCGATGTTATAGCCGCTCAACAGTCCTACACCTCGGGCTCCTCGTCCTCAGCAAGCTCTGGCTCTTCGCCTTCCATGCCCAAATCCTTGATCTTGCGGGTCAGGGTGTTGCGCCCCCAGCCAAGGAGTTTGGCGGCCTCTTGGCGGCGCCCGCCGGTGTGCTCGAGCGCGGATTCGATGAGGATGCGTTCGAACGTCGGCATGGCCGAGTCGAGGATGCCGCGCTCGCCTTGCTGCAGCCGCCGCCGCGTCCAGGCGCGCAGGGCACCCTCCCATTGTTCGTCGGCTTGCTCGGCGGCGGCGATGCCCTCGAGGTCGGGCGGCAGATCGCTGACATGGATCTGCTTGGTCGAGGCCATCACCGTGAGCCAGCGCGCGGTGTTCTCGAGTTGGCGCACATTGCCAGGCCATTCCAGGCGCTCGAGGCGCTCGAGCGCATCATCGGCCAATATCTTGGCCTCGCAGCCGAGTTCCTTCGCGGCCTGGGCCAGGAAGTGGCGCATGAGCAGGCCGATGTCCTCGCGCCGGTCGCGCAACGCCGGCAGTTGGATGCGGATGACGTTGAGGCGGTGAAAGAGATCATCGCGAAAGCTGCCTTTGGCCACCAGCTCGCGCAGGTTTTGATGGGTGGCAGCGATGATGCGCACATCAACCTTGATCGGCGTTAGGCCGCCGACGCGATAGAACTCGCCGTCGGCGAGCACGCGCAGGAGACGGGTCTGTAATTCGGCCGGCATATCGCCGATCTCATCAAGGAAGAGGGTGCCGCCATCGGCCTGCTCGAAACGGCCTTCGCGCCGGGTCTGGGCACCGGTGAAGGCGCCGCGCTCGTGGCCGAAGAGTTCGGATTCCATCAGGTCGCGCGGGATCGCGGCCATGTTGAGGGCGATGAAGGGCGCTTGCGAGCGCGGGCTGTGGCGATGCAGGGCGTGGGCGACGAGTTCCTTGCCGGTGCCGGATTCGCCGTTGATGAGCACGGTGATGTTGGAGCGGGCTAGGCGCCCGATGGCGCGAAAGACCTCTTGCATTGAGGGCGCTTCGCCAAGGATGTCCGGGCTATGCGGCAGCGGCACCGGTTCGGCGGCAGCCTCGCTTTGGCGGCGGCAGGCGCGTTGGACCTGATCGACCGCTTCGTCGATGTCGAAGGGCTTGGGCAGGTATTCAAAGGCGCCGCCATGGAAGGCGGAAACGGCGCTGTTGAGGTCGGAATGCGCGGTCATGATGATGACCGGCAGCGTCGGGTAGCGGCTCGTGACCTGCTCGAGCAGCTCGAGGCCATCGATGCCGGGCATGCGAATGTCCGTCAGGATCACATCGGGCATCTCGCGCTCGAGCGCGTCCATGACACCCACTCCGTTGGAGAAGCTGGTGACATCCATCTCGGCCTGGCGCAACGCGCGCTCGAGCACCCACCGGATCGAGCGGTCGTCGTCGATGACCCAGATCCTGGGTACTCTACTCATGGGTCGGCTCCAACGGAAGATAGACAAGGAAGAGGGTGCAACCGGGCCGACTCTCGCATTCAATCAGGCCTTGGTGCTGATTGACCAGCTCTTGGGCGATCGCCAGCCCGAGCCCGGTGCCGCCGGAGCGCCCCGAGACCATCGGAAAGAAGATGCGATCCATCAGTTCCTCGGGGATGCCGGGGCCATCGTCCTCAATGTCGATCACCAGCACTAGCCGGTGGCGGATGCTGCCGATAGTGAATTGCCTCAGCACCCGCGTTCTTAGCGTCACATGGCCGTGCTGACCGGCAGCGTGAGCGGCGTTGCGGGCAATGTTGAGGAGGGCCTGGATCAGCCGATCGGTATCGGCCTCGAGGTTCGGGATGCTCGGGTCATAGTCGCGGATGATCTTGGGTCCGGACGGGAATTCGGCGCTGAGCAGGCCGCGCACATGCTCGATCACATGATGGATATTGATCGAGCCCAGCTGCGGCAGATGGTTCGGCCCCAGCATGCGATTCAGCAGCGCCTGCAGACGATCGGCCTCATCGATGATGATGCGGGTGTATTCGCGCAAGCCTGGGTTGGGCAACTCGCGCTCGAGGAGCTGCGCGGCGCCGCGCAATCCGCCGAGCGGGTTCTTGATCTCGTGCGCGAGCCCACGCAGTAGCGCCTGGGTCGCGTGATGTTGTGAGATCAGGTATTCCTCGCGCGCGATCCTGAGCTGGCGGTCGACCTGTTGCATCTCCATCAGTAGATCGTAGGGCTCGTCGCGGGCGAGGAGGGGCAGCACGGTGCAATTGACGCGGATGCACTGTTGGTCGGGTCGCTTGACCTCGACCTCACGCTCGGTAAAGGGTTGTCGCGTCTCGAAGGCCTCGCGCAGCCGGTTCTCGACCGAGTCGCTAGGGCAGGGCACCAGATGCCCTGCGGCCTCGCCGAGCACGGTCTTGGCGCTGACGGCGAGCAGGTTCTCGCCGGCGGCATTGATATAGCGCAGTCGCAGATCGCGATCGAACAGCAGCACGGCCGTGCTCAGATTGTCGAGGATCATGGTGCCAAGCCGGCTGAGTCCGCTATCGATGTCGTTCATCAGTCTCACGAGGGCGCCTGACCTAAAACCCGCTGGATCAGCCATTTCCATCGATTAAGCAAGCACCGAGCCAGATGAAGGACGCCTGTTAGGATCAGGGGGCAGGCGCGCGGCCCGCGCTGATCCGCTCGATCAGTCGCACTAGTTTAGTGCTTAGCGCCCTTGCTGGGTGCGCTGGGATGCACCAGGCTTGGACAAGGCGCGCCTCGCCGATGATCGAGCGCTATTGGTTGCGGGTGAGCAAGGACGACGAGGAGAAAGGCAGGACACGGGCCGAAGCGGGCTCCGGTGTGCTGGTGCGGCTGGGTGTCATGGATGGAGTGCGGAGTGCGGAGGAAGAGACGGGCATCCTTGCCCGTGGCAGGGCGCGGCGATTTCCGCGAATCGTCAGCGCCTGGTGTGTCGATTAGAGGCTGTAGTAGAGATCAAACTCGACCGGATGCGTGCTCATCCGCAACTGGGTGACCTCGGACATCTTGAGCGCGATATAGCTATCGATCACATCATCGGTGAAGACGCCGCCGACGGTGAGGAACTCGCGATCGGCATCGAGCGCTTGCAAGGCCTGATCGAGCGAGTAGCAGACCTGTGGGATGGACTTCTCTTCTTCCGGAGGAAGATCGTAGAGGTCCTTATCCATGGCATCGCCGGGATGGATCTTGTTCTGGATGCCATCGAGGCCGGCCAACATCATCGCCGAGAACGACAGGTACGGGTTGCCCGTGCTATCCGGGAAGCGGACCTCGATGCGCGTGGCCTTGGGATTGGCATCATGCGGGATGCGGATCGAGGCCGAGCGGTTCTTGGCCGAATAGGCCAGCATCACCGGCGCCTCGAAGCCAGGCACCAAGCGCTTGTAGGAGTTGGTGGAGGCGTTGGTGAAGGCATTCAGCGCACGCGCGTGCTTGATGATGCCGCCGATGTAGTAGAGCGCGGTATCGGACAGGCCGCCGTACTTGTCGCCGGCGAAGATGTTCTGGCCATCCTTGCCGAGCGACTGATGGACGTGCATGCCGTTGCCATTGTCGCCGACCAACGGCTTAGGCATAAAGGTGGCCGTCTTGCCATAGGCATGAGCGACATTCTGCACGCAGTATTTGAGGATCTGGTTCATGTCGGCACGCTTGACCAGGGTATCGAAGCGGGTGCCGATCTCGCACTGGCCAGCGGTGGCGACCTCGTGGTGATGCACCTCGACCGGCACCCCCATCTCTTCCATCGCCAGGCACATGGCGGCGCGCAGATCGTTGAGCGAGTCCACCGGTGGCACCGGGAAGTAGCCGCCCTTGACACCGGGACGGTGACCCATGTTGCCGTCCTCGAAGACGCGCTCGGAGTTCCACTCGGCCTCCTCGGAATCGACCTTGTAGAAGGCGCCGGCCATGCTGACGCCCCAACGCACGTCGTCGAGGACGAAGAATTCTGGCTCGGGGCCGAAGAAGGCGGTGTCGGCGATGCCGGTGGAAGCCAGATAGGCCTCGGCACGCTTGGCCACCGAGCGCGGATCACGCTCGTAGCCCTGCATGGTGGCGGGCTCAAGGATGTCGCAGCGCACGATCAGGGTCTTCTCGTCGGAGAATGGGTCGAGCACCGCAGTCGAGGCCTCTGGCATCAGGACCATGTCCGAGGCCTCAATGCCCTTCCAGCCGGCGATCGAGGAGCCGTCGAACATCTTGCCATCCTGGAACAGTGCCTCGTCGATGATGCGGGCCGGCAGCGAGACGTGCTGCTCCTTGCCGCGCGTATCCGTGAACCGAAGGTCCACGAATTTCACGTCCTCGTCTTTAATCGTCTTCAACACGTCAGTGGCGGACATCTGCGAAATCTCCCGCTATTTGGTCTTGGGTTTGTGAATGGAAGGTTGGGCGGCGTCGGTCTCCGAATCGCTGATCGATCGGTCATCGCCCCGGTGTGTGCTCGTTACTGTGATTAGCAGGTTATGTGCCACTGTCCTGGCAAACGGCGGTCGCGCCGAACCGACCGGTGTGCAGCGGCCTCGGCAGCCACGCGAGCGCACACAAATAGACCATACCTCGAGTCATGTTGCACCGAAAGGGGGCATGGGACGGCATCCGCCGAACATGGACGGCCATCAACCGAAATAGAGGCGCACCTCGGCGATGTCGGAATCATCCTCGAGGGCCGCGCGCAAGCGTTGATGCAGCTGCCGCGTGGCGGCCTCATCGCTGAAGGTGCGCAGCGGGAAGAAGAGATCGACCGTGATCGCGCCATCTAGGTAATGCAGCAGGACGCGCTTGCGGGTCAGCGCTTCGGGAATCTGCTTCCAGCGCTGGTCGAGGCGCTCGAGAATCTCGGTGCGCATTGGCAAGCCCTTGGTCGGGGCCGCGCTTTCGTCGTCTTCCGGATCGATGTGAACGATGACATCGGACATGCGATCGATGGTCTCCATCAGCCGCTCTTGCACCAGGACGCTAATCGCATGACCTTCGGAGACGCTGATGTCGGGGTCGACCAGGACATGGACATCGGCCGAGGTGTTGCCACCGAGGGTGCGGGTGCGCAGCATGTGGACGTCGCGCACGCCGGTGCTGCGGCGGATGATCCGGCTGATCTCGCGCAGACGCTCGGGACCGAGGCCAGTATCGACGAGTTCGCGGGTGGCGCTGGTTCCCAGATCCCAGGCGATCTTGGCGATCATCACCGCGACCAGCACCGAGGCGATGGCATCCAAATCGGGGAGGCCGGCGAGGGTGCCGGCAACGCCGATCATCACGATGACCGAGGAGATGGCATCAGAGCGATGGTGCCAGGCATTAGCGAGCAGCAGATCGGAGCGCACGCGCAAGCCGTAAGCACGGGTGTACCAAAACAGCGCTTCCTTGATCACAATCGAGAGTGCTGCGGCATAGAACACGATCGGTTCGGGATGCAGCAGCGCCTCGGGTTTGAACAGGCGCTGGCCGGCATCCCAGATGATGCCGATGGCGACCGCCAGCAGCAGGAAGCCAAGAACGAGTGTGGCGACTGTCTCGAAGCGGCCATGGCCATAGGGATGCTCGGCATCCGGGGCCTTACCAGCCTTGTGACCGGCGAACCAGACTAGGAGATCAGAGAGAAGATCGGACAATGAGTGGATACCGTCGGCGATCAGCGCCTGCGAGTGTCCGAACCATCCGACCGTGAGCTTGAGCGCGGAGAGGAGCAGATTGGCGATCGCGCCGACTAGGGATGTCCGCTTGATCGCTTGGGAGCGCGCCTGGCGTTGGTTGGTTTCCATAAGGGAATGCCGATGCGGTCGCTGCGGGCGCAGCCTTGATGGGCGCGGATTATACCGGCAGGGACGGGCGGATGAGGACGACGCAGGTGGTGGTCCGCAGGTGCCGGTCATCGCTATACTGTGCGGTTTTAGCACATTCTGGAGTCCGCGTTGAGCACTCAGACGGGCGATCTCATCAGTTTTCAAGAGCTCATCTTCAGGCTCGAGCGGTACTGGAGTCGACAAGGCTGCGTGATCCTGCAACCTTATGATATGGAGGTGGGCGCCGGAACCTTTCACCCGGGCACCTTCTTGCGCTCGATCGGCCCCGAGCCTTGGAACGCGGCCTACGTGCAACCCTCGCGGCGACCGACCGATGGCCGCTATGGCGAGAATCCGAACCGGTTGCAGCATTACTATCAGTATCAGGTGGTGATGAAGCCCTCGCCGGATGGCATCCAAGCGCTGTATCTGGACTCGCTGCGCGAGCTGGGCATTGACCCCTTGGTCCACGATATCCGCTTCGTCGAGGACAACTGGGAGTCGCCGACGCTCGGTGCCTGGGGGTTGGGCTGGGAGGTCTGGCTGAATGGAATGGAGGTGACCCAGTTCACCTATTTCCAACAGGTCGGCGGGCTCGAATGCCGCCCGGTGACCGGCGAGATCACCTATGGGCTCGAGCGCATCGCGATGTATCTGCAAGGCGTCGAGAGCGTCTACGACCTGCGTTGGACCGACTCGGCTACTGGGCCGGTCTCCTATGGCGATGTCTTCCTGCAAAACGAGCGCGAGCAGTCGGCCTATAACTTCGAGCAAGCCGATGTCGCCGCCCTGTTCGCGGCCTTCGATGGCTGCGAGCGACAAAGCCAGGCCCTGGTCGAGGCTGGATTGCCATTGCCGGCCTATGAGCAGGTGTTGAAGGCCTCGCATACCTTTAATTTGCTGGACGCGCGCGGGGCCATCTCGGTGACCGAGCGGCAGCGCTTCATCTTGCGGGTGCGCACGCTCGCGCGCGCCGTGGCCGAGGCCTACTACCAGAGCCGCGAGGCGCTCGGTTTCCCGATGGCTTCGGCCGCCACTCACCGCCAGGAGGCCGCATGAGCCCTGCCGCAGTCGCCGATCTGTTGATCGAGATCGGCACCGAAGAGTTGCCACCAGCCGCGCTTGCGGGCTTGTCCGAGGCGTTTCGCGAAGCGCTGCAAAAACAGCTCGATGAGGCCAGACTCGCCCACAGCGGGGCGCGCGCCTTCGCCAGTCCACGCCGGCTGGCGGTGATGATCGAGGCGGTCGCCACGGCGCAGCCTGATGAACAAGTAATGCGGCGCGGACCTGCCGTGAAGGCGGCCTTCGATCAGCAGGGGAGCGCGACCAAGGCCGCGCTCGGCTTCGCCCAGTCCTGTGGCGTCGAGGTCGAGGCCCTCGAGCGCGAGGAGACACCCAAGGGTGCTTGGCTGTGCTACCGCCATCAGGTCACTGGGGAGCTGGCAGCGACGCTTCTGCCAGGCTTGATCGAGCAGGCGCTGGCGACATTGCCGATCCCGAAGCGGATGCGCTGGGGCGATCGCAGTGTCGAATTCGTGCGCCCGGTGCACTGGGTCTGCGTCTTGCTCGGCGAAGCGCTGGTGCCGGGTCGGGTACTTGGGCTCGCGATCGATCGGCTGACCCATGGTCATCGCTTCCATCATCCCGAGGCGATCAGCCTGGCCTCTCCGGGCGACTATCTCGCAGCCCTGCGCAATGCTCGCGTCGAGCCCGATCTCGCGACCCGACGCCGCTCGATCCGCGAGCAGGTCGAGGCGCTCGCGGCCGAGGCCGGTGGTGAGGCCATGATCGATGACTCGGTGCTCAATGAGGTCACGGCGCTCTGCGAATGGCCGGTTGCCTTGCTGGGTCGATTCGATGCGGATTTCCTCGAGGTGCCGCCCGAGGTCTTGATCGAAACCATGCAGGCCAACCAGAAGTATTTCCCGGTGCTGGATGGCGAGGGCCGGTTGCTACCCTGCTTCATCACCGTCAGCAATATCGAGAGCCGCGAGCCGGAGCAGGTGCGGGCCGGTAACGAGCGTGTGATTCGCCCGCGCTTCGCCGATGCCAAGTTCTTTTGGGAACAGGATCTCAAGACGCCGCTGGCCAAGCGGGTCGCCGCGCTGCAGGGCATCGTCTTCCAACACCAGCTCGGCACCCTCTTGGAGAAGACCGAGCGGGTCGCCGCGCTCAGTGCCTGGATCGCCGGCGAGATCGGCGCCGATGTCGATGAGACGCACCGCGCCGCGCGCCTGGCCAAGGCCGATCTGGTGACCCAGATGGTGGGCGAATTCGGCAGTCTGCAAGGGGTGATGGGCCGCTATTACGCGCAACGCGCGGGTGAGCCCGCCGTGATCGCCGAGGCGATCGAGCAGCATTACTGGCCGAAGCACGCGGGTGATCGTCTGCCGGAAACAGACCTGGCGCGTGCGATCGCGATCGCCGATCGGGTCGATACCTTGGTCGGGATCTTCGCGATTGGCCAGCGTCCAACCGGCGTCAAGGACCCCTATGGACTGCGGCGGGCGGCGATCGCGGTCCTGCGGCTGCTGATCGAGACACCGCTCGCGCTGGATCTGCGGACCTTATTGGAGCGTGCCGCAGCCGGCTATCCCACCTCGATCGACGCGGCGGGCTGCATTGATGAGGTCTTGCAGTACAGCATCGACCGGCTGAAACGCTATTACGCGGATGCGGAGAACAACCGCTCGGCCGATGCCGACGTGATCGCCGCCGTGCTGGCGCTTGGGTTGACGCAGCCGCTGGATATCGATCGGCGCATCCATGCGGTTCAGGGCTTCAGGGGGCGTCCGGAAGCAGCGGCACTGGCGGCGGCCAACAAGCGCACGCGTAATATCCTGCGCAAGGCTCCGCTCGCCGAACTCGGCGAGCGGATCGATCCGAACCTATTGCAGGATGAGGCCGAGCGTGCGATGGTCACTGCGGTCGACGCGATGATGAAGCGGGTGCGGGCATTACTCGAACAGCAAGACTATGACTCGGCCCTGAGCGAACTAGCGGGGCTGCGGCAGGCGCTCGATGATTTCTTCGAGCAGGTGATGGTGATGGCCGAGGAGCCCGATCTCAGGGCGAACCGTCTTGCGATCCTGAAGCGCTTGGAGACCCTGTTCCTCGGCGTTGCCGATATTTCCTTGTTGCAGACATCCTGAGATGATGCGGAACCGGGAGGTGCAATGAAGTTGGTGGTCCTGGATCGCGATGGCGTGATCAATTATGACTCCAAGGAGTACATCAAGTCCGAGCGCGAATGGAAGCCGATTCCGGGCAGCCTGGAGGCGATCGCGCGCTTGAACAATGCCGGGGTCACTGTGGCGATCGCGACCAATCAGTCGGCGATCGCGCGCGGCCTCTGCAATCTGGATGACCTCAACGCCATTCATCAGGCGCTGCGCTCACGGCTGAACGCGGTGGGCGGACGCGTCGAGGTGATCGCGTTCTGTCAACATGCCCCCGATGAGGGGTGTGATTGCCGCAAACCCAAGTCGGGTTTACTGCGGGAGATCCGTCGACGGACGGGGATTTCCCTGAACGACGCTCCGGTGATCGGCGATTCCCGGCGCGATCTGAACGCCGCCGCGAGCGTCGGCGCCCGGCCCATCCTGGTGCGCACCGGCAAGGGGGCGGATACGGAGCGGCATCTGCCGTCGGCGTTTGCCGATATCGCGATCTTTGATGATCTCGCCGCAGCCGTGGACGGCTTGCTCGACCATTCCTGACCTTAAGCATCGATGGATCGCTTCCGAGCCATCCTTTTCGAGGCATTCCTCTGGCTCAGCGTAGTCGGCTACGGCACGCTGATGCGGCTACTCGCTCCCGCTCTCTCACGACCACGGCTGACCTCGATCGGTCTGCATTGGCAGCGCATGGTGCTTTGGGCCTTGCGCCGCCTCTGTGGCATCGATCATCGGGTACGCGGACGGGTACATCTGCTTGCAGGTCGCGGGCAGATCATCCTGAGCAACCATCAATCGGCCTGGGAGACCATCGCGCTGGGTCACATCCTGCCGATGCCCCAGACCTGGGTGATGAAGCAGGAGCTGTTGCGCATCCCGTTCTTCGGCTGGGCCTTATCGCTGTTCGACCCGATCGCGATCGATCGCTCCGCCGGCCGACAGGCCATGAAGCAACTACTCGCGGTTGGCGCCGAGCGACTCGCGCGCGGGCATTGTCTGGTGATCTTTCCCGAAGGCACGCGCGTGACTCTGGGCGCGACCAAACGCTTCGGGCTCGGCGGAGCACTCCTAGCGGAGCGCACGGGCGCGCCGGTCGTGCCGATTGCGCACAATGCCGGATGTTTTTGGGGACGGCGGCCACTGCGCAAGCGTGCCGGCACCATTGATGTGGTGATCGGCCCGCCGATCGAGACCCAGGGCCTCAGCGCCCAAGAGATCAACCGGCAGGCCGAGCAGTGGATCAGAACCACGACCCAAACCTTGGTCGAGAGCGCCGTTGGCTCGGCCCTCGCCACGCAAGGGCGGGGCGCTCGGGCCGAGCAGTCCTCTAGCTAGATATCGATATTGGCGGCATCGAGCGCATGCCGCTCGATGAAGTCGCGGCGCGGCTCGACATGTTCACCCATCAGTGTGGTGAAGATCTGATCCGCCGCCACCGCGTCCTCGATGGTGACGCGCAGCAGGCGGCGACTCTCTGGGTCCATGGTCGTTTCCCATAATTGCTCGGGGTTCATCTCGCCGAGACCCTTGTAGCGCTGGATATGGTAGCCGCGACGGCCTTCGGCGAGCAGCCAGTCGTAGGCCTCGCCGAACGTCAGCAGCTCCCGGCCGCGCTCGCCGCGCGCCACGCGGGCGCCAGGCTTGATCAGCCCCTCGAGTTTTTCCGCCAAGGTCGCGATCCGCCGATAGTCTGCGGAGTCGAAGAAGTCCAGACCGAGATCGCGGGTCTCGGGAATCCCGTACACGAGCCGGATCACCGACAGCCCCGCCGGCAAATCGAACTCGGCCTCGCGGACCTTGACTCGATAGTCGATGGCGGGCCCCGCTTGCGCGCGGAGCCGCTGTTCGAGCGCGGCGCTCCAGGCAGCTAACTGCTCCAGATCCTGACGCATCTCTGGGGTCAGGCGCGGCATGTTCAGGAGTTCACCGAGAAAGGTGACATCGTAACGCGTGGCCATGCGCGCGAGCATGGCGCGAAACACCTGGTAATCGCTCATCAGCGACTCGAGGCCCAGGGCGCTGATCGGTGGCACCTCCGGCTCGCAATAGAGGGCGGCGTTATCGAGCGCGGCACGCAGCAGTGAGGCGCTCATCTCGGCATCATCGAGCAGATAGTCTTCCTGCTTACCACGCTTGACCTTGTAGAGTGGCGGCTGGGCGATGTAGACATAGCCGCGGTCGACCAGCTCCGGCATCTGCCGATAGAAAAAGGTCAGCAGCAGGGTGCGGATGTGCGCGCCGTCGACATCGGCATCGGTCATGATGATGATGCGGTGGTAACGGAGCTTGTCCGGGTTGTAGTCCTCGCGACCGATGCCGCAGCCGAGCGCGGTGATCAGGGTGCCGACCTCGGCCGAGGACAACATCTTGTCGAACCGGGCCTTCTCGACATTGAGAATCTTACCTTTCAACGGCAGGATGGCTTGGAAGGCGCGATCGCGCCCCTGTTTGGCCGAGCCCCCGGCCGAGTCGCCCTCGACGATGAACAGCTCCGAGCGCGCGGGGTCTTTTTCTTGGCAGTCAGCGAGCTTGCCGGGCAGCCCGGCAATGTCGAGCACACCCTTGCGCCGGGTCATGTCGCGCGCCTTGCGAGCGGCTTCGCGCGCGCGCGCGGCCTCGAGCATCTTGTTGGCGATGACCTTGGCCTCGGCCGGGTTCTCCTCGAGGAACATATCCAGATACTGGTTCAGGAGCGCCTCGACCACCGGCTTGACATCGGAGGACACCAGTTTGTCCTTGGTCTGCGAGGAGAACTTGGGGTCGGGTACCTTGACCGAGACCACCGCTGTCAGACCCTCGCGCGCATCGTCACCGACCGGGCGCGTCTTCTGGTTCTTAACGAGCTGTTGGCGCTCGATGTATTGATTCAGGGTCCGTGTCAATCCGGCCCGGAAACCGGCGAGATGGGTGCCGCCATCCTTCTGCGGGATCGTGTTGGTGTAGCAGAAGATGGTTTCCTGGTAGGCATCGTTCCACTGCAAGGCGATCTCGGCAATGACCTCACTGCGCTCGGCGGTGAAGTAGAAGACGCTGGGATGAATCGGCGATTTGTTCTGGTTCAGATGTTCGACAAAGGCGCGAATGCCTCCTTGGTACTCGAACACCGTCTCGCGGTCGGTGCGCTCATCCTTGAGCCGGATGCGGACGCCGGAGTTCAGGAACGAGAGTTCGCGCAGGCGCTTGGCGAGGATCTCGTAGTGGAATTCAAGATCGTTGAAGATGGTGGGAGAGGGCTTGAAATAGACCTCGGTGCCGGTGGTCTCCGAGGGGCCGCATTCTTTCAGCGGATAGGACGGCACGCCGAGTGCGAACTCCTGTTCGTAGGCCATGCCATCGCGGCGGATGCGCAGGCGCAGATACTCGGAGAGGGCGTTGACCACCGAGACGCCGACGCCATGGAGACCGCCGGAGACCTTGTAGGAATTGTCGTCGAATTTTCCGCCGGCGTGCAGCACGGTCATGATGACCTCGGCGGCCGAGCGGTTCTCCTCGGGATGGATATCGACCGGGATACCGCGACCGTTGTCGATCACGGAGACGGCGCCATCGGCATGCACGGTGACCAGGATCTCGGTGCAGTGGCCGGCCAGGGCTTCGTCGATGGCGTTATCGACCACCTCGAAGACCATGTGGTGGAGCCCGGTTCCGTCATCGGTATCGCCGATATACATCCCGGGACGCTTGCGGACGGCATCAAGGCCTCGAAGAACCTTGATGTTGGAGGAATCGTAGCTCATACGCGAGTCAATCTATGGTGCTATCGAATAGGGCCATGCCTATGCAAAGGCGTGGACATCGACGCCGGCGGGCCGGAAGTCTCAGGGAAGGGCAGGCGGATCAGGGCGCTCGCGCCCCTGTGGTAAATTCGGCTGGACTGAGCGATCGGCGGCGTTTGGACTGGCGACCTCACGAGGGGGGCAAAGTCGCCAGAACTGGTTGATTATACACGGATGACGCCTATTCTGGGGGCCTCATCGGCGGCTCGATCAACGGGGGGATCTGGCGTTCGAGGCGGTCGGTTCAGGCTCATGTTCCACGTGGAACATACTTTGACTCAGTCAGCGTAAAGCGCTCTATACACTGGAGGAGGTCTCGGCGCAAAACGGCGCATGCCTGACCTCATCATGTTCCACGTGGAACAGGCATTGAGAGCGGATCGGGCATCAAGCATGCCGATCGGCGACCAATGCCTCGATCAAGACCTCAGCATCCACATAATCGAGCCGCTCCAGGGCCTGTTGTAACGCCGCGATCCTGGACGCTTGATACGGCAGACCCACATCGTCGCCGAGCTGGACTTGCAGGTCGGCGAGCGTTTCACGCGCGCTGAAGCTATTGCATTGGATCTGACCGTACAAGACCATCAGCCGGTCCAAGCCTTGCGTCTTGGTCGACTCACCCCTCGTCGAGGGCTGCGGCCGAGTGGGCCCCTCGCGTGTTGCGGCATCCTCCGATCTGAAGGACTGCGTGACCTGTAGCGCGGACTCCAGACGGATGCTCAGGTGGGCGAGCAAGGCATCGATACGCGGCATGGGTGCGGATTGAGCAAGCTCGACTTCGAGCTGATGAGCGGCGGCGTGATCGAACAGTGGCGGTAACAGAGGCGGTTCGACGGAGAGCCCTTGAAGAGTCTGCTCCTCGGGCTGGCTTAAGCCTCCGGGCTCGCCCTCATGGAGAGGCTCGGGCCGTGCGAGCGAAGGCTGATGATCATTGGGGGATGCAGTGGCGGCAGATGCACTGGCGGATGGGCTGGCGGATGCAGGGCCGGCTGCCGTGGGCGGCAATGCCGCCGGCGCTGGCGGCAACCAGCGCCGCAGGGCTTGCCAGAGCTGGTGACTGTCGATCGGCTTCGGCAGATGATCGTCCATGCCAGCGGCAAGGCTGCGCCCACGATCATTGGCGGTGGCATGCGCGGTGAGATGATCGGCACCTGTGCCGCTCGCGGCGCGTCCCGTTGCGGCGCATCTCGCTGCGATGCTTCCCGCGCGAGTGCCGCCTCATGCCGACGGATGGCGCGCGCCGCCTCGAAACCGTCCATCTCGGGCATCTAGATATCCATCAGGATCAGATCGAAGTGTCCGGCAATGACCTTGTTCACCGCCTCGCGGCCGTTCACCGCGATCTCGGGCCGAAGACCGAGTTCGCCGAGCAGCGCGCTCGTCAGCTCGCGATTCAGATCATTATCCTCGACCAGCAGCAGATGACGCCCCTGGAACGGGGCACGCTCGCGCTCGCCGAGCGGTCTGTGGTGATGCGCCTCCTCCTCGGCGAGGCGCGCCGATTCGGCGCTGTCGAGGGTTGGAAAATCGATCTCGAAATCAAAGCAGGTGCCGCGCCGAGCGCGGCCTCGGACCTGGATCTCCCCACCCATGAGGGCGATCAGTTGTTTGGTGATGGGCAGGCCGAGACCGCTGCCGCCATAGCGGCGAGTGGTCGAGCTGTCGGCCTGCCAGAACGGGTCATAGAGCATCGGCAACTGCGCGACATCGATGCCGATGCTAGAGTCGATGACCCAGAACCCCAAGCGCACACTATCGGCCCAGCAATCGAGCAGCCGCACACGGACCTAGATCACCCCATGCTCGGTGAATTTCACCGCGTTGCCAGCGAGGTTGAGCAGGGCCTGCCGAGACGCAGCGCATCGCCCACGAGATAGGTGGGAATCGCCGGATCGGCCTCGACGCGTACCCGGTTCGTGCGCTCGGCGGCGGCGATGGCGAGTACCGACCGGAGATAGGCGAGCACCTCGGCGAGTCGAAACGGGCGCGTCTCGAGTTCGAGCTTGCCGGATTCGATCTTCGACAGATCCAGGATGTCGTTGATGATCTGCAGCAGCGAGCGACCGGCCTGCTCGATATGCAGCAAGCGCGTGCAAACCTCGGGTCGCGGCGACGCATGCAGCGCCAGTTGCGCCATCCCGATCACCGCGTTCATCGGCGTTCGGATCTCGTGGCTCATGTTGGCCAGGGGCCAGGAAGCGGGTCTTGGCCTCGGTGGCGCTCTCAGCGCGTTGCTCGGCGGCGGCCTCGGGGGGCAATTGATCGACGTCGGGGATCATCACGTAATCGCTGGTGAGCATTTGGCGCTTCCACCACGGCATGGCGTCGGTCTCAACGATGTTGCGTTGCAGGAACGACTTGATGCCCGAGGCGCACCATTCATGGGTATTGTGGATGCGCGTCAGATCCTCGGAGAAACGGAACAGGTAGCTGCGATCGACCTCGAAGAAGGTGCCGACGCAGGCGAGAAAGTGATTGATCTTGGCGTCGATGGAGGCGAGATCTGCACTGATGAAATCAGTCGACAGCTCGGTCACCATGGACTGAAAGCGGCTCTGGCTCGCCAGTGCCTGATTGGCGCTGATACTGTCGGCGAGCGCGCGGCGGTAACGGCGATTCACCGCGATCACATAGGGCCTCCTGATCCTCGCTCGCAGGCCCGCCCTGAAGGATCGGCGGGGACAACGAACCAGGCATTGCCGGGAGTTCGGCCTGCGCTTGCGTCGGCGAAGGTGCGCCCATCCACGACAGGATGAGCGCAAATAGTCCGAGGCCGAGGCTCGGCAACGCCTTGGCTGAACGAGCAGCCGACCGCTCGACAGACCTACTGGCCGCTCGCACGCAGAGAAGCGCAGATGGCTCGCCGGCGCCCGCGTTGGCGGTTTCCCCAGGGTTCATCCCAAGCAACGCTGCTGCCGTCAACAGTTCAGATCCTGGGCCAAGCAACTGCGATTGCGACCGCTGGTCTTGGCGCGATAAAGCTGTTCATCGGCCTGAGTGAGCAACAAGGAGGGGGTCGTGGTCCGAGTGCAGCAGGCGGTGATGATGCCCAGACTGATCGTCACATGCGCCGCCGTTGGCGAGAGGGCGTGTGGAATGGCCAATGCGGCGACCTGTTCCCGCAATCTCTCGGCAAACGCGAGCGCGTCCGCCGCCGGCGGCACATTGATCAGGATACAGGCGAACTCCTCGCCCCCATAGCGGGCGACCAGATCGGTCGTGCGCTTGAGCGCAGCGCGCAACCTGTGCGCGACGGCGCACAGGCAGTCATCGCCAAGCACATGTCCGTAGCTGTCATTGAAGCGCTTGAAGTGATCGATGTCGAGCATGATCAGCCCGAGCTTGATGCCGGCGCTCGCATGGCGGGCATGCTCATGCGCCAGGACCTCGTCGAAGCGGCGTCGATTGGCGATCCCGGTGAGGCCATCAGTGGTGGCGAGCATGGAGAGGCGATCGCGCGCCTGCTTGAGTTCGATCTGGTTGCGCACCCGAATCTTCAACACCAGCGGGTTGATCGGTTTGGTGATTTAGTCCATGGCACCAAGCTCGAGACCGCGCGTCTCGGCGGCGCTGTCATCGCGTCCGGTGATGAAGAGCACCGGGATGGCCATGGCCAAGGGATCGGCCTTGAGGCGTGCGCAAATGGTGAAGCCATCCATGCCGGGCAGCATCACATCGAGCAGGATCAGATCGGGGATGGTGCGGGCGGCAAGCGTGAGGGCCTTTTCGCCATCGAGTGCGAACAGCACCTCGTACTGACCTCGAAAGAGGTTGGCGATCAGTTCGATGCTGGCAGGGTCATCATCAATGATCAGGCCTGTCATGCAGCTTCAGGATACCCGAACCGCAGCGCGTTCCACGGTGCCATGTTCCACGTGGAACATGGCACCCTCCGCCGAGCGAGCGGCGTCGACCATCGTCTTACCGGTGAGGGCGGTGATGAGGATCTGGCCAGGTTGGCATCTGAGCAAGGCCAGGAGCCGGGCACTCCATTCCGGGGACAGCTCGGCATCGAGATCATCCACCAGCCAGACGGCGGAGCGCCCGTCGGCTGCGGAGACGACCGCCTCGGCGGCGAGCTGGATCATGATCCCGGCGACCTTGGCCTGTCCACGCGAGGCCAGCCAAGGCGCGCCCTGACGTCGAAACGAAAAATCAGCCCGCGAAGCGCCAAGATAGGTGAAGCCTCGGTCGCGATCGGCCGAGCGCATCCGCTCCAGGCGCGCGAGCAATGCACTGGGATCGGCGCCCAGTCCTTCCCAGCGAGGCTCGATCTCGGTCAACCAATCCGCCTCGGCGCTCACGCGATGAAAGGCCGCGACCAAGGCCGCGAAGAAGCGCGCGCGCCGATCGAAGACCGCCGCCAGCGCCTCGGCGTAGGCCCCGTCCCAGACCGGCGGCCCAGCGGCCCCGGACCGCAACCAGGCATTGCGTTGCGCTGCGAGCCGACGATAGCGGGAGAACAGCGCCACGGCCGAGCGATCCCAAAGAGCGAGATTCCAATCCACGAAACGCCGGCGCAGGGAGGGCTCGCCATCGACGAGCGCGTGCGTCCACTCGCAGATGAGTCGCACCGGAAGCGCGATATCCGAACGCTGCTGCTGCGCGCGTTCATCGGTGTTGCTCGACCAATCGATGCGCGTTGACCCCGCTGCGTCGCGGACCCAGCCCTGGACCTGAGAGGCGCTGAAACCCTGCTCGATCAGACTTCCGAAGCGTCGGCCGCGAAAACTGCGCCCGCGACCGAGACAGTAGATCGCCTCGAGCAAGGCCGTTTTGCCGGCCGCGTTGGGGCCGACGATCCAGCTCAACGCTTCGGGGAACTCGATGTCGACCGCGTGCAGATTCCTGAAGCGTTGGATGTGGACGCGATCCAACCGCATAGGGGACGTCGGAGATCCTCGGCCGCGACGCTGGGAGCGCGCCTGGGCTTAGAGCCGCATGGGCATGATGACGAAGACCTCATCCTCGGCCCCAAGACCCTGCCAGACTGCGCTGCTCTCGGCATTGCGGAAGCGGATCTCCACCGTCGAGGCATCCACGGCCGAGAGGACATCGAGCACATAGGCGACGTTGAAACCAACCGAGACCGACTCGCCTTCATACTCGATCTCGATCTCGTCCTCGGCCTCTTCCTTCTCTGGGTTCTGGGTTTGCAACCCTAGGCGCCCGGGCTCGAAGGTCACGCGCACGCCCTTGTATTTCTCGTTCGAGAGGATGGCCGTGCGTTGCAGCGCGCCCTTGAGCCGATCGCGATCGATGGTGGCGTGCTGCTGGAGATCGGCCGGGATGACACGGTTGTAATCGGGATACTGCCCTTCGACCAGCTTTGAGACCACCAGCGTCTTGCCAAGCTCGACCTTCAGCGTTCGCTCCGATAATTCGATCCGCACCTGCTCCTGAGCCGTGCCCAGCAGTCGCTTCAACTCCAACACGGTTTTAGCAGGCACGATGACCTGCTTCGGCTCGGCACCGAGACCTTCGCCATCGCCGTCCAAGGCCGCCACGACCTTGGCCAGGCGATGACCATCGGTGGCGACGGCGACCGCGCGCTCCGCCGACAACTCGAGCAAGACACCATTGAGGTAGTAGCGAACATCCTGCTGCGCCATGGCAAAGGAGGTCTTCTCGAGGAGTCGGTGCAGGGTTTCGCGTTCCATCTGTAACCCGATCTGCGCCGGCGGCACCTCCATGGCCGGGAAATCCGCCGCCGGCAAGGTACTCAGCATGAAACGGCTACGCCCGGAGGTGAGGGTGGCGCGTTCACTGTGCGCCTTGATCTGAATGCGCGCGTCCTCTGGCAAGGAGCGACAGATATCGATCAGCTTGCGCGCGGGCAGGGTCACGGCGCCGGCCTCCTCGACCTCGGCCACAGCGGCGCTGCTGATCTCGATCTCGAGATCCGTGCCCTTCATGCGTACCAAGCCGTCCTCGGCGGTGAGCAAGAGGTTACCGAGAATCGGTAAGGTTTGACGCCGTTCGACGACGCCACCGACGACCGATAAAGCCGGAAGCAAAACAGACCGATCAACCGAAATCTTCATGAGCAATGACTCTTCATCTTGACTATCCAACGAACCCTGTGCGGGTTATCCAGGATCAATTCTGTAGGGTTCTCAGCAGGATCTTATAGTCTTCCTCGATCATGGTGTCGCCCGCGCGTAGCTCGACCACCTTGCGTGCGGCATGAATCACGGTGCTGTGATCCCGCCCACCGAAGGCCTTGCCGATCTCTGGCAGGCTGTGTTTGGTCAGTTCCTTGGCCAGGGTCATGGCGACCTGCCGCGGGCGCGCGACCGAGCGGGAACGGCTCGAGGAGAGCAGATCGCTAACGCGGATCTTGTAATGCGCGGCGACGGCCTTCTGGATGTTCTCGATCGAGACCTGCTTGTCCTGCGCCACCAGCATGTCGCGCAGCGCGTCCTTGGCGAAGTCGACCGTGATCGGGATACCGAGGAAGCGTGAGTTGGCAGCAAGGCGACGCAAGGCGCCCTCGAGTTCGCGGATGTTAGAGCGTACCCGCTTGGCGACGAAGAACGCGACATCATCCGGCAGCGCCATCTGCAGCATAGTCGCCTTACTGTTAAGGATGGCGACACGGGTCTCGAGGTCCGGCGGCTCGATAGCGACCGTGAGCCCCCAACCGAAACGCGAGCGTAAGCGCTCCTCGAGGCCGCTGACCTCTTTCGGGAAACGGTCGCTCGAAAGCACGATCTGTTGCTGGGCCTCGAACAGGGCGTTGAAGGTGTAGAAGAACTCTTCTTGTGAGCGATCCTTGCCGGCGAAGAACTGCACATCATCGATCAGGAGCACATTGACGCGCCGGTAGAGCCGCTTGAATTTGTCGATCTCGTTGTGCTGCAGCGCGCGGATCATATCCGAGACGAAGCGCTCGGAGTGGACGTAGATGACATGGGCCTCGCGGTTGGCCTCGATGATGGCGTTACCGATGGCATGCATCAGATGCGTCTTGCCGAGCCCGACCCCACCGTAAACGAAGAGCGGGTTGTAAGCCGTGCCCGGGTTGCACCCGATCTGAATCGATGCCGCGCGCGCGATCTGATTCGACTTGCCCTCGACAAAGGACTCGAAGTTGAAGGTCTGGTTGAGGCCGGCATCAAGGCGCCGTTTCTCGAGCGTCGAATCGGCATCCGCCGCGTTGGCGCGGGTGTCAACGCGGCGCGCGTCGTTGCCCGGGCGTTGACGCAAGGCGCCGATCTCGAAGCTGACATGCTCGATGCGACCCTCGCTGACCCCCAGGCAGAGGGTGGCGATCTGTTTTTCGTAATGCTGCTTCACCCATTCCTTGACGAACCGATTCGGGGCGAACAGCCGGAGTCGTCCTTCCTCCTCGCTGGCTTGCAGCGGCATGATCCAGGTGTTGAATTCAGAGTCAGTGAGATCCTGTTTCAGCAGGCTCGTACACTGGTCCCAGAGCTTCGGCATCGGCCGATCCTCTTGTTGATCGTGGGTGTGATTATGTGGTTAGGGGTCGCTCGGGCTGCGACTTTGACGCCTCAGTCTAGTCTTCGAGGGTGCGGTTATCCACAGCGATCCCAGGACCGCCGGTGACGCTGAACGCGCGCTTAGGCGTTGACCCAACTCTTGGTGCGTTCTAAGATGGGCGGTCTTGCTCTGCGGGAGCGTATGGCTGACCCTGCTGCGCCCCGATTGGTCGACGATAGTTCCAACTGACGCTCACTCGCCGATGCCCATTGCGGGTTGAGGTCGGGCTCGGTTCGACCGTTGTCGATCGCTCCCCGCGTCGATCGCGATCCTGACCGACGTCTTTGTGAGCCTCAACGAGCACCGAACAACAACCTTGACCATCTTTGGCCGATCCCGCTCTGGCGGGTCCTATCCGTGGAGAACCTCTCGTGAAACAGACCTTCAAACCTAGCCGCCTGAAGCGTGCCCGTACACACGGGTTCCGAGCGCGCAATGCCACGCGCAATGGCCGCAAGGTGTTGCAGGCACGCCGTGCCAAGGGCCGTGCGCGGTTGACGCCCTAGCCTTGTCGAGCCGGCAGGCGCGAGCCGAGACGGATCATGATCAGGCACCGCAGTCGTCACGCGGGCCGTCGTTCGCCTTCCCGCGCTCGGCGCGCTTGCTGGACTCCAGAGGCTATGACCGCGTCTTCGCCGGCGCGCGACGTTCTGCGGACCGCTACTTCACCGTCCTGGTGTGCGCCTGCGATCGGGCGGCCGGCGATGAACCGACCCCGACCGCTCGGCTTGGCTTGGCGATCTCCAAGCGCAGTGCGCCGCGCGCCGTCGCCCGCAACCGGATCAAGCGCGTGATTCGTGACAGTTTCCGCCATGCCCGGGCCAATCTGCCTTGTATTGATCTGGTGGTCCTCTGTCGCCGCGCAGCCGTGGATGCCGACAACACCACCCTAAGAGCCTCGCTCGCGAAGCATTGGCAGGAGTTAGCACGATGATCGCTCGCCGCCTCGCTCGCGGATTGCTGCGCGGATATCAGCTCTTCCTGAGCCCGCTGCTCGGCAATCATTGCCGTTTCTACCCCACCTGCTCGCAATACGCCCTCGAGGCGATCGAGCAGCATGGGGTGCTGCGCGGCACCTGGATGGGCTGCCGGCGATTGCTGCGCTGCCATCCTTGGCATCCGGGGGGCGTCGATCCGGTGCCACCCGCGCGCGCATCGTCGCCGACCCCTGACTCTCACCCCTCCACCAACCGCTAGCGCAGGTCGACGCCCCCTCATGGAAAACATGCGCCTGATCTTGATCCTGGCCCTCGCCTTCGTCCTGTTCCTGATCTACCAGGCCTGGGTCGAGGATTACGGAACGCCGTCGGCTGCCGAACCGCAGATGACGGAGACGTCCTCCGCCGGCTCGACGTCCGACAGTCCGGATTCCGGACCACCCGCCGATGCACCGGATGCGCCGGCCGTTGAAGCGCCGACCATCAGTGCCGCGCCCGGTGCCTCAAGCGCCGGTGGCCATGATGCCCTGGGCGCGGAGCCGATCATCGTCGAGACCGATGTGCTGCACGCCGAGATCTCGGCGCGTGGTGGCACTATCCAATCGCTCCATCTGCTCGACTACAAGCAGGAGGCCGATGATCCGACGCAGCCGTTCCAGTTGCTGAAGCCGACGACGCCGAATCTGTTCATCGTCCAATCGGGGCTGCTCGGTGGGCCGAACAGCGAACTGCCGACCCATGACGCGGTGTTCACCCCGCAGAGCACGCGCTACAGCCTGGCCGAGGGCGACAACGAGCTGCGGGTCGAGCTGTTCTGGGAGAGCGAGAACGGGCTGCGGGTGGTCAAGCGTTACCGCTTCGAGCGCGGACGCTACTTGATCCACGCGAGCCAAGAGGTGATCAACCAGAGTGATACGCCGATC
Source organism: Halochromatium sp. NSM3 (assembly GCF_059621085.1). NCBI lineage: Bacteria > Pseudomonadati > Pseudomonadota > Gammaproteobacteria > Chromatiales > Chromatiaceae > Halochromatium > Halochromatium sp. NSM3. Next base: position 147,597 of record NZ_JCAQIA010000001.1, read on the forward strand.
TCGGTGCGCGACTACGAACAGCTGAAACGCACCGAACTCTACGACCCGAACAAGTCGAGCTTCATCCATACCTATACCGGCGGTGTCTACTATGGCCCGGAGGTGAAGTATAAAAAGGAATCCTTCGGTGACATGAGCAAGCGGTCGCTGGACGCGACCATCACCGATGGCTGGGTGGCGATGATCCAGCATTACTTCATGGCGGCCTGGATTCCCCCAACCGGCGTCGAGCAGACCTTCTACACCAAGGTCGTGGACAATGACAGCCGCTACATCATCGGTGCCTACTCGCCCGCGTTCAGCATCCCGGCCGGTGCCAGCCATACCTTCGAGAGTCAGCTCTTCGCCGGGCCCAAGCTCCAGGATCGGCTGGCCGAGATCGCGCCGGGCTTGGATCTGGCGGTCGACTACGGCTGGCTGACCATCCTTGCGCAGCCGATCTTCTGGCTGCTGAACGCGATCCACTCGATCGTTGGCAACTGGGGCTGGGCGATCATCATCCTGACGATCATGATCAAGGGTGCGTTCTACAAGCTCTCCGAGACCAGCTATAAGTCAATGGCCAACATGCGCAAGATGACGCCGCGCATTCAGGCCCTGAAGGATCGCTATGGCGATGACAAGGAGAAGCTGAACCAGGCCTTCATGGAGCTGTACAAGAAGGAGAAGATCAATCCGCTCGGCGGCTGTCTGCCGATCCTGGTGCAGATCCCGGTCTTCATCGCGCTCTACTGGGTGCTGCTCGAGAGCGTTGAGCTGCGCCATGCGCCCTTCATCCTCTGGCTCGATAACCTGACCGAGCCCGACCCCTTCTATATCCTGCCGCTGATCATGGGCGTGTCCATGTTCGTGCAGCAGAAGCTGAACCCGCCGCCGCCGGACCCGATGCAGGCCAAGATCTTCATGGCGCTGCCGTTCGTGTTCACGGTGTTCTTCGCCTTCTTCCCGTCCGGCCTGGTGCTCTACTGGACGGTGAACAATCTGCTCTCGATCACGCAGCAGTGGTACATCACCCGCAAGGTCGAGCAGGCCGCTGCGCATGGTGGGGGCGGCGCCAAGAAGGGGAAATGACGGGCGAGACCATCGCCGCGATCGCGACTGCGCCAGGTGCTGGTGCGGTCGGCATCGTTCGACTCTCCGGGCCCGCCGCCGGCGGGATTGGTCGGGCGCTGGTCGGTACCCTGCCGAAGCCACGCCGGGCGGTACTTCGCGGCTTCGTCGATGCCCATGGCGAGGTGATCGACCAAGGGCTCGCGCTTTGGTTTCCAGCCCCCGGCTCCTTCACCGGCGAGGATCTGCTGGAACTCCAGGGACATGGCGGCGCGCGCGTGCTCGATCTTCTGCTCGCGCGGGTGCTGGAGCTGGGCGCGCGCCCAGCCCGACCTGGCGAGTTCAGCCAGCGCGCCTTTCTCAACGGCAAGCTCGATCTGGCTCAGGCCGAGGCCATTGCGGATCTGATCCAGGCCGCCACCGAGACCCAGGCTCGCCTCGCCAGCCGCAGTTTGCAGGGTGTCTTCTCGCGCCGCGTCGAGGCGCTGGTCGAGCACTTGACCCGCCTGCGCGCGCTGATCGAGGCCGGGCTGGACTTTCCCGACGAGGATCTCGATGATCTTGGGGTCGGCGAGGCCGACTTCGCGACGCTGATCGAGGCCTGCGAGACCTTGCTGGCGAGCACCCATCAAGGCGAGCTGATCCGTGATGGGCTGTTGGTGGTGATCGCCGGTGCGCCCAATGCCGGCAAATCCAGCCTGCTGAATGCCCTCGCCGGCACCGATGCGGCGATCGTCACCGAGATTCCAGGCACCACTCGCGATCTGCTGCGCGCCGAGATCCAAATCGACGGTCTTCCCTTGCGGTTGGTGGACACGGCCGGCCTGCGCCCGTCGAGCGATCCGGTCGAGCAGGAGGGCATTCGGCGCGCGCGCGCGCAGATCGAGCAGGCCGATCATCTGCTGGTGCTGATCGACGATACCGCGCCCTCCGAGCAGGGCACGGCGCGGGCGCATCTTGACCAACTCGGCTTGGACCTGCGGGTGCCAGTGACGATCCTGCGCAATAAGATCGATCGCAGCGCACGCCCGGCGGGGACGACGACCACGGCCGAGGGCCAGACCGAGATCGGCTGCTCGGCCCTGACCGGTGCCGGTCTCGATGCGCTGCGCCGCCATCTCAAGGCGGTTGCCGGCTATCAAGGCGCGAGCGCCGGCGAATTCTCGGCACGTCGCCGCCATGTCGAGGCTCTGCGCAACGGGCTCGACCGCTTGCTGGAAGCGCGCGCGGCTTGGCGCGCGACGGCACCGCCGGAGCTGGTTGCCGATGATCTGCGCATGGCGCAACAGGCCTTTGCCGAGATCACCGGCGAGGTCAGCTCGGACGCACTGCTCGGGCGTATCTTCAGCGAATTCTGTATTGGCAAGTAGGCGCATGGTTTACCCTAGGCAACCTGCTTGTCCCCGACGAGGAGATCCTTGACGATGTCGATCAAACAGGCGATCGCCCGGGTCGTCGATGGCCATGATCTCGACGATGAGATGATGACCGCGACCATGAACGCCATCATGACCGGCGAAGCGACACCGGCGCAGGTGGCGGGCTTCCTGGTGGCGTTACGGCTCAAGGGCGAGACGGTGACCGAGATCACCGCTGCGGCGCAAGTGATGCGTGGCTTGGCGACCGGTGTCGATCTCGCGGGGCTCGCACCGACGGTCGACATCGTTGGCACCGGCGGTGATGCCTCCGGCACCTTCAATGTCTCGACCACCAGCATCTTCGTGGCCGCCGCAGCGGGCTGCCATGTCGCCAAGCACGGTAACCGCTCGGTGTCGTCGAAGTCGGGCGCGGCGGATGTACTCGAGGCCGCCGGGCTGCGCTTGGATCTGACGCCGCAGCAGGTGGCGCGTTGTGTGCGCGAGGTCGGTGTCGGGTTCATGTTCGCGCCGGCGCATCATGGCGCGATGAAGCACGCGATCGGGCCGCGCCGTGAGCTGGGTATCCGCTCGATCTTCAACGTGCTCGGGCCATTGACGAATCCGGCGGGCGTGCGACACCAGGTGCTCGGGGTGTTCTCCGAGACCTTGTTGATACCCTTGGCCGAGGTCCTGCAACGCCTGGGTTCGAGGCATGTGCTGGTAGTGCACGCGCGCGATGGTCTCGATGAGATCAGCGTGGCCGAGCGCACCGATATCGCCGAGCTGAAGGATGGCGCCATCAGCCGCTATAGTCTCGCGCCCGAGGATGTTGGCCTGAGCCGGTCGAGCCTGGACGCGATCCGCGTCGAGGATCCGGCGCAGAGTCTGGCGCTGTTGATGGAGGTGCTGGACAACCAGCCCGGAGCCGCGCGCGATATCGTCGTGCTCAATGCCGGGGCAGCGATCTACGCGGCCGATATCACGGACTCGCTCGCCGAGGCGGTGCGTTTGGCCGATGCGGTCATCGCCAGCGGTGCCGCCCGCCAGCGCTTCGATGCCCTGATTGCGCTGGCCAAGACCCTATGAACGCGACGCCCGATATCCTCAAGCGCATCGTTGCGCGCAAGCGCGAGGAGGTCGCCGAACGCAAGCAACGGCTGCCGCGTTCCGCCCTCGAGGCACGCCTGGCCGAGGCCGATCCGCCGCGTGGCTTTGCCGCCGCCTTGCAGCGCCGAGTCGCTGCCGGCGATGCGGCGGTGATCGCCGAGATCAAGCGCGCGAGTCCGAGCAAGGGGCTGATCCGGGCAGACTTCGATCCGGCCTGGCTGGCGCGCTCCTATGCCGCCGGCGGTGCCTGCTGTCTGTCGGTGTTGACCGATCGCGATTTCTTCCAGGGCGATGACGCGCATCTGAGCGCGGCGCGATCGGCCTGCGCGCTGCCGGTGATTCGCAAGGACTTCATCGTCGATCCCTATCAGGTGATCGAGGCACGGGCGATGGGCGCCGACTGCATCCTGCTGATCGCTGCCTGTCTCGAGGACGCGGCCCTGGCCGAACTCGGCGCATTGGCTGCGGAACTTGGACTCGACGTGCTCACCGAGGTCCACGATGCGCGGGAGCTAGAGCGCGCGTTGGCGCTGCCGGGTCGCCTGTTGGGCATCAACAACCGCGATCTGCGCAGCTTCGAGGTCGACCTGCGGACCACCCTGAACCTGCGCGCGCAAGTGCCCTCGGAGCGGCTGCTGATCACCGAGAGCGGCATCCACGCCCGCGCCGATGTCGCGCTCATGCGCGAGCAGGGCGTGCATGGGTTCCTGGTCGGCGAGTCTTTGATGCGCACCGCCGATCCGGGGCAGACCCTCGGCAGGCTCTTCGCCCCGGCCTGAGGTGGGCTTCGGCCTGGGCCGCGCCCGGCTTGAGGCGCTTTCGAGCCCCTGTCCTGGCTCAGCGGGTGCCGAAGACGACGATGGTCTTGCCGGCCACGCTGATATGTCCCTTTTCCTCGAGCGCCTTCAGGACCCGACCGGCCATCTCGCGCGAGCAGCCGACCATGCGGCCCAGATCTTGGCGCGTGATCCGAATCTGCATCCCGTCCGGATGGGTCATGGCGTCTGGCTGTTTGCAGAGTTCGAGCAGAGCGCCGGCGATCCGGCCGGTGACATCCAAGAAGGCGAGATCGCCGACTTGGCGGCTGGTTTGGCGCAGCCGCTGCGCGAGCTGTTCGCCGATCGCGAACAGCAGCCCAAGCGCGTGCTCGCGCAGTTCGCGGTGGAGCAACTGTTGGAGGCGTGAGTAGCCGATCTCGGCAATGGTGCAGGGCTCGCGGGTGCGCACGATGACGCTGCGCGTGGTCATGGGCTGGAACAGGCCCATCTCGCCGATGAATTCTCCCTTGTTGATATAGGCCAAGGTGAGTTCATGGCGATGGTCGTCTTCGAGCAGGGCGGTGACAGAGCCACTGATCAGGTAGTACAGGCTCTCTGCGGGCTGCCCGTTGCGAATGAAGTCGACGTGTTTGTCATAGTGCTTGGTGTGGCAATAGCTCAAAAACGGCTTGATCCAGGATGGTTCTTGGGGCGGCTGACTCGGCATGGGCTCGCGCATCGTGTCGACAGTGGGTGATTGAGTCTAGCAAGTCTTGGCCAAGGCATGATCCGTGCTAGGCTTCGCCAGCATGAATCTGGACCGCGCACAACGCGTCTGAACGATCGAAGGGGAGGACGGATGAAGGCACGTGTCAAATGGGTCGATGGGGCTGCGATGGAGGGTGAGTCTGGCAGTGGCCATCGGGTGATGATGGATGGACCGCCCGAGGCGGGTGGACATCACCTTGGGCCGCGACCGATGGAGATGCTCTTGCTCGGCATGGGCGGATGCACGCAGTTCGATGTCTTGCTGATCCTGCGCAAGGCGCGCCAAGAGGTCACCGATTGCGTGGTCGAACTCAGCGCCGAACGCAGCGAGACCGATCCCAAGGTGTTTACCAGAATTCACGCCCACTTTATCGTCACGGGTCGGGGGCTGAGCGAGCGCCGCGTCGCGCGCGCGATCGAGCTGAGCGCCACCAAGTATTGCTCGGCATCGATCATGCTCGGCGCGACCGCGACCGTGACACACGATTATGAATTACGCGAAGCGGATGGCTGAGGGGTTAGAATCGCGCCTTTCGCGCCCGCCGCTGGAGGGTTAAGTCATGCCGAAGATGCATAAACGCTTGAAGCTACAGGGGTTCAACAACCTCACCAAATCCTTGAGCTTCAACATCTACGATGTCTGCTACGCCAGCACGGCGGATCAGCGTCAGGCCTATCTGGACTACATCGACGAGGCCTACAATGCCGAGCGCCTGACCGGCATTCTGACCGATGTTGCCAACATCATCGGCGCCAATGTGCTCAATATCGCGCGCGAGGACTACGAGCCACAAGGCGCCTCGGTGACCATGTTGATCGCCGAAGAAGCGGTGCGCGAGGAGGATGTCTCGAATGCCGCCACGCCCGGACCCTTTCCGGAAGCCGTGGTGGGCCATCTGGACAAGAGCCACATCACCGTCCACACCTATCCGGAGAGCAATCCGCATAGCGGCATCAGCACCTTCCGCGCCGATATCGACGTCTCGACCTGCGGTCTGATCTCGCCGCTGAAGGCGCTGAATTATCTGATCCACGCGCTCGAGTCGGATATCGTCATCATGGACTACCGCGTGCGGGGCTTCACCCGTGACATCGGCGGGCGCAAGCACTTTATCGACCACAACATCAGCTCGATCCAGAACTATCTCTCGCGCGACACCAAGGATCGCTTCCAGATGATCGACGTGAACGTCTATCAGGAGAATCTGTTCCACACCAAGATGGTCGTCAACCACTTCGACTTGAGTGACTATCTATTTTGCGTCACCGCTGCGGACCTCTCGGACAAGGAACAAGAGCGGATCGAGCGCTTGGTGCGGCGCGAGATGATGGAGATCTTCTACGGGCGCAATCTCTCGCGCGAGATCGAGACCTGGAAGATGCCCTAGTGAGCGGATCGGCTCAGAGGCTCAGACCCAATAGGTGCCGTGCGTCATCAGTTTGGAGACCGCGCGCATCGCGAGCTTGACCGGCTCGGGGAGTTCGGCACCGCCGGCGACCTGAGCGACTTGGGCATGATGGGCCTCGTCGAGCTTCATCTGCTCGAGGATCGCGCGGGTGCGGTGATCATCGGCCGGAACCTGGGTGATATGCTCGTCGAGGTGATCCTCGACTTGGCGCTCGGTCTCGACCACGAAGCCGAGGCTCCATTGATCGCCAGCGAGACCAGCGGCACTGCCCATCGCGAATGAACCCGCGTACCAGAGTGGGTTCAGCAGACTCTTGCGGCCATCGAGTTCCTTGATACGCTCCTCGCACCAGGCGAGATGATCGTTTTCCTCTTGGGCCGAGCGCTCGAGCCGCTCGCGCACGGCGGCGTCGCGCGCGGTCAGGGCCTGACCTTGATAGAGCGCCTGCGCGCAGACCTCCCCGGTATGATTGATCCGCATCAGGCGGCCGATGTGTCGGCGCTCCTGGTCGGTGAGATCGACCTCGGGCTGGGCTTTTCCGGGGTTGGTCCGCTCGGTCACGGCTGGGCGGCCGAACAGCGTGCGCAGGGTTTGGTCCATGCCGATCAGGGCATGATCGATGGGGCTGTAATCACGGGTGTTCATAGAGAGTGGATGCTCCTTAGGCGTCGATGGGGAGTTGTTGCTCGATGAGCTGAATCGGGTGCAAGACCGGGATCGCGAGGCCAGCATCACGGAGACGCGCGGCCAGATGCAAGGCGCAGCCGGTGTTGGTCGTGACCAGATAGTCTGGCGCGAGTTGTCGCAAGGCGTCGATCTTGGGCGCGGCTAGGGCGAGCGCGGTCTCTGGATGCTCAGTAAGATAGGTTCCAGCGGCGCCGCAGCAAGTGTCGTTGCCGGGGAGCGGGGTCAGGGTGGCCGCAGGGATGCGTTGCAATAATTGATAGATGACGCCCTGATCGCGTAGCTGATTGCGGTGCGAACAGGGCTCGTGCACGGCGATCGTGGCCGATAAGGGCCGCAGCCGCAACCCCGCTGGCCAAGGCTGATCGACCAAGAAGCGGCAGACCTCGATGGCGTTGAACCCACCGTGCTCGCGCAGCTCGGCGACGCAGGCGCTAGCGAGCCCGATGATGACGCGATTATCAAAACAGCGTGCGTTGACCGCGAGGCGCTGATCGGCTTGCTGGGGATAGCCGTTGTGGCGATGGATGGCGCCACAGCAGACCTGGTCGCTGGGCACCTCGAGCGGATGGCCAAGACGCGCGAGCAACCGTTGCGCGGCCGCCTCCAAGGGCTGGTCGGTCAGGCGAGCGACACAACCGCAGAACAGAATCGGCCGGTGACTGGTTGCATCGATCTTGGCCTGGATAGATGCGAATCGGGCGGACGCAGGCTGAGCGGATGCGGTTCGGGCTGGCGCGGCCTGGACGGACCCGAACGAAGCGGGCGGTCTTGGCCAGCGCAGCGCGCGCGCGAGGGGATCGAGTACGCGGATGCCCGGCCAGACCCTGCCGAGGCCATCGACCCATCGCCTCGGTAGGTGCAGCCAGCGGTAGCCGATACCGAGCATGGCGACGAGTCGTAGGCCATCGGGCCGGGTCAGCAGACCGAGCGCCGCGCGTCGCAGCCAGCGTCGCCAGCGCGGGCGGCGCTGTTCCCGCAATGCGCGCGCGCCATCCATCAGGGCGCCGTAGCGCACCAAGGAGGGGCAGCTCGGCTCGCAGGCGCGGCATTCGAGGCAATTGTTCAGATGCCGCGCGAGCCTTGGCCCATCGTCGATCTCACCGCCGAGCCAGCCCTGGATCAGCGCGATGCGCCCGCGCGGTGATTCGCCTTCATCGTGCGCGAGCGCGAAGGTTGGACACTGCGGCAAGCAGTAACCACACTTCACGCATTGGTCGGCTAAGCTGAGCAGGGTGGCGACCTGGGGGTCGGATCTGTCCCTCATGGTCGATCGGCGTCTTGGATGAGCGTGCGTTGCGATGTTGGCGTTCGGGCCGCACGCTCTAGGCTTGTTGCCGGCGGTGCTGGCCAATCACTTCGATCATGGAGCCTCTGATTGTGTCCTATTACAAACATCATCTGTTCATGTGCGTCAATGAGCGAGCCGACGGCAGTCAGTGTTGTGCACAGTGTAACGCCCAGGCGTCGCGCGACTTCTTGAAGAAGCGCAGCAAGGAGCTGGAGATTGCGGGTCCGGGTGGGGTACGCATCAACACCGCCGGCTGTCTGAACCGCTGCGGCGAGGGGCCGGTGGCCGTCGTTTATCCCGAAGGGATTTGGTATACCTATGTGGACAATGAGGATCTGGAAGAAATCCTGCAGTCACATTTGATCGGTGGTGAGCCGGTGGCTCGGCTGCGGCTGCCGGACACTGCCTGATTCTGTCTGACCCCGTTTCGTCTGATCGCATCCAGCGCTAGTGCGTCCTGTGTGCCCGCGCCAGACGCTGGTACAGCTCAGCGAGACGAGAACCGAGCGCCTGCGCCGAGAACAGCTGTTCGAAGCGCTGACGTCCAGCTCGACCGAGCTGATCGGCCAGCGCGCGGTCGTCGTGAAGTCTTTGCATGGCCTTGCGCAGCGCCTCGGCGTCGTTCGGTCTGACGACGAGGCCGGTTTCGTTGTGGCGGTTGATGTAGGTCGTGCCGGTACCGAGTTCGGTACAGATCAGCGGGCGCCCAAGCATGGCGCCCTCCACCAGCGTGATGCCGAAGGCCTCGGAGCGAGCGTTGGAAGGAAAGATGATGGCTCGACAGTGACGGATTAACGCGACCTTTGCCGCATCACTGACGATGCCGGTGAAATGGACATTGAGAAGGGGGTCTTCGCGAGCGAGTTGCCGCAGTCTAGGCCCCTCGGGTCCGTCGCCGACGATGACGACGCGTAAGGAGGTACCGCGCACCGCCTGGATGAGGGTATCGAGGCCCTTGTAGTAGCGCAGCACGCCGATGAAGAGGAAGTAATCGCGGCCGCATTCCGCTTCCGTCGCCTTGGCTTGCGATGGGGTTGGCTCGGGATAGGCGTGCTCATCAAGACCGAGAGGAATGATCTCGAGCTTGTCGCGATAGGCCTGCAGGATCTTACTCGAGTCCGCATAGGCCGGAGAGGTTGCGATGATCCGGTCCGCGCCCTTCAGGAAGCGACTCATCAAGGGCCGATAGAGCAGCAGGAGCCCCTGCTGGCGCACGATGTCGGAGTGATAGGTGACGAGTTTAGGCTTGCGCACCTGCCCGATCAGATCGAGCAGGTCGGCAAACGGCCAAGGAAAGTGATAATGGATGATATCCGCCCATTCCACGAGCGCGCGAAAAGGCGCCAACGCCGAGAGGGAGAACCCCGAGGAGGTGATCTCGATGAGTTGGTGTGCCCGATAAACCAGACCCTCCGGCCGGCGGATGATCTGTGGGGTTGCGGCGGGGCTCAGCGTGAAGATGCGATGCTGGATGCCAAAGGGACGGGTCGCCAGGCAGCCTTGGCGAATCGCTTCCTGGAGTCCACCTTGTGGATCGGGGAAATAGGTTCGGTAGACCTGTAGAACGCGAAGGGGTCGGTGTTCTTGGCATCTGTCCCCAGCCCCTTTTTGGGTGGCGCGCGGCTCAGGCATCCATGACCTCGGCCACGGCCTGGCGCATGCGCTTGGCGAATGCCTCCTTGGTGAAGTCTTGGGCGCGTCGCTCACAGGCATGGCGCATGGCGCGCGCGCGCTCAGCGTCCAGTGCGCAAACCGCCTGGATGATCTTGTCTGGATCGGGTCGAGCTGCGATCAAGAGTCCCGTCGTGCCGTCGATCACGGTTTCCAAAAGCCCTCCCTCGGCGACGCCGATGACGGGTTTGCCCGCAGCCATCGATTCCACCGGTGACATGCCGAAGTCCTCATCCTCGGCAATGTACAAGGTGGCAATGCAGTTGCCCACCAGGTCACGCAATGCATGCTCGTCGAGCCAGCCGGTGAAGGTGATGTTACTGGTGCCGGCCGCGAGTCGCCGGAGACGACGCGCGTCGCTGCCGCCCGAGGCGATTCGGAGTTGATGTTGCGGGAGATACCGAAAGGCCTCGATCAGCAGATCGACGCGCTTGTAGGGCTCCAGACGCGCCGTTGAGAGGTAATAGTCCGCCTGTCCGCGCCAGCCAAAACCATGAACATCGCACGGGGGGTGGATGACGCGGGCATCCTGGCCGAGGTAGCGCTGCAGACGGCCGCGAACATTCTCTGAATTGACGATGACGAGATCCATCTTTCCCAGTGCTTTTTGATAGCGGTAGCGCATCACGGCGGCCACGGCGCGGAGCGCAGGCCGAGCCCAAAGTGGCAGCCGGGCCTCGTAATAGGCGCGAAGATCATAGGCGAAACGGGGTAAGGTGTGACAGTAATAGAGGTTATGACCTTGGCGCCGATGATGCACGGCCTCCACGGTGGTGGAGCCGCTGAAGATGGCCCATGGGGAGTGGCGGAGACGGCGAGTCGCGAAGCGAAAGCCGAGCAAGCCGAGCAGGGTGCGGCCACCCGGAAAGCGCGCCGGAAGCTGAAGGTTATGCAGGCGTCCGCCTGCAAGGCGCTGATCCGGAAACCACCGATGATCGCGGTAGCCGACCCAGAGATCGGCGCCAGGAAAGGTGTCAAGTAGATCGAGAGTCAGTTGCTCGGCACCGCCTCGACAGTGCAGGAAGTCGTAGAGAATGGCGCCTTGCCCATAATCGGTGAGCTGCTGGTTGTGCATGCGGCGCTGGACGTTTCGGGGGTGGCGCTCTTTAGGCTGGACTGATCAGGAAAACCAGATTACCGCGTTCGTCCTCGGCAAGGCCGGGATGTTGGTCCCAACAGTCGGAGTAGTAAAAAGCAATCACCTGACCGCCCGCTTCTTGTGTGAACCGTAGGAGCTCGGCTGCACCATACTCACGGTGATGGTGATGTCGATCCCAATTTCCGTCTGCAGCTGGGAAAACCTGCTCGGGATTCTCCAGTGCCAACCATTTCTCCCGATTCTCAGCGCGAAACAGGTTCGGCGTCGTGAGGTAGAGAACGCCGCCTCGCTTGAGGAGCGCGAGGAGCGCGCGGAGAAGCTCGACCGGATTGACTACCAGATGCTCGAGCACCTCGGCAAGGACGACGCAGTCGTAACCTTGCCGAGGCATGCCGGAGTTGCCCAAAAGACTGTCTGGCTGCTCGAGGTCGATCGCGAAATAGGCATCACAGCCTAATCGCTTGCGGCAAACCTCTTCGGTGAAGCCGATATAATCCGGAGGCGTCGGTCGATCCGAGAGATGGAGCCTCAGCGATGGGATGAGCTGCTTGTAGAAGGCCGAGAACTCTGATGCCCCGAATTCCAAGAGGGTTGGGTTGGAGCGGCTAGCTAGCAGCCAGGTGCACGCATTGAAGAGTTCGCGAAAGCGCGCCTTGTGCTGTGGCAAATACTCGCGCTGGCCGATGATGAGGGCAGCCTCGTCTTCGAGAGCTGTTGCATAGGCCGCCTCATAGGCGGCCTCGTCGAGACGCTCGCAGTGCTGTAACGCGATCGAGGTCGGCGTTTGCATCAGTATCCCGAGTGTTGAATGCTCGCTGCTCCGCTGTGCTCGGCGTAGCTGCAGCAGTGCATCCATCAGGGGGGCGTTGCGGGTGATCTCTTCGGCGAGGGCGGCAGGGATTGCATGCTGCTCTTCGGCCTTGGGTCTGCGGCCAAATAGCAGCTCGAATGCGGCGGTGGTGGCTGTTGGCATTGGGCGGTGGCTAATCACTCGTCGCTGATTAAGGCGCCAAAGTATTCTGGACCAATTCCAACATCCGCCGTGCGTGCCCCTTGGGCACCACATCATAGAGGGCATATTGAATGATGCCGTCGCGGTCGATGATGAAGGTGGTGCGGGCAATGCCTAGTAGGCGTTGGCCATTTTTCTCCTTCTCGCGGAGCACGCCATAGGCTTGGCAGACCTCACCATCGGTGTCGGCGAGCAGGCGCATGGTGAGGCCGTATTTGTCGCGAAAGGCGCCGTGGCTGGCGCAGGTGTCGCGGCTGATGCCGACGATGGTAGCACCACAGGCCTCGAACTCGGGCTGTAGATCGGTGAACTCGAGCGCCTCCATGGTGCAGCCCGGGGTGTCGTCCTTGGGATAGAAGCAGAGCACGAGGCTGCACTCGCGCAACAGATCGGCGCTCTTGACGCGCTCCATGTCGGCATCGGGCAGGGAGAACTCGGGGGCCTGGTCACCCGCTTGTAGCATTGGTCTCAACTCCTCTGGCGGACGCCTCTGGAGGGGCGCTCGATCGGATCGGGGGCTTGCGTGTGCTCATGAACTAGCACGCACGCCTCGCTGAATCTAGGTGTCGTGGCTCGGTGCGTCAACTGTGGATGTCGCCGACCCTGAGCCGGGAACGATGTCCCTCCAGCGCCGTGGCGCATCGGGCGGTGCGATCCGGTGCCCCGCGTGAACGACCGCGTGAACGACGATCGCCCGCGTTAGTGCACAGCCTCGGTGTCGTCGCCAGCGTGGGGCATGGGCAGCCGAATGCTGGCGATCAGGCCGCCGTCGTCGCGATTCGCGAGTTCGATCTCCATCTCATTGGCAATGGCGAGCTGGCGCGCGACCGCGAGGCCGAGCCCGGAACCACCGGTGTTGCGGTTGCGTGAGCGTTCGAGCCGGTAGAAGGGTCGGAATACGGCCTCGCGCTCGTCGTCCGGGATGCCGGGGCCACGATCAAGCACGAACAACGCCGGTGTCTGGTGGCGGCAGTCGAGACGGATCTCGACGGTGCCGTTGCTGTAGCGCAATGCGTTCTCGATCAGATTGCCGAGGATACGCCTGAGTGCCTGCGCGTTGACCGAGTGCATACAGCGACCGAGCGGGCGCCACAGGATGCGTGGTCGGCTTCCGACCACCTCGCCGATGAGCTGTGTCAGGTCTTCGCGGTGGCGCTCGCCGGCGCCAAGCGTGCCGCCGAGTTCGACGGCCTGACCGATCTGCGCGCTCATCTCCTCGATATCGCGTTGCATGCGGGCACGGAGCGCGGGATCGGTCTCCTCGGGCAGCATCTCGAGCGCGAGCCGCAGCCGGGTCAGCGGGGTGCGCAGATCATGCGAGATACCCGCGAGGAGCACGGTGCGGTCGGCCAGCAACTCTCGCACCTGCTGACTGGTCTCGTTGAACTGGCGCGCCAGGTTGGCCAGCTCGCGCGGGCCGCTTTCGGCCAAGGGCTGCGGCGAGCGGCCCTTGGCGACCTCCTCGGCGGCCTGCGAGAGTCGCGTCAGCGGAGCGGTGACGCGTCTGGCCAGGATGGTGGCGGTGAGTAGCACCAGCAAGACCGCGAGCGCGCAGATGACGACCACGCCGATCATTGGGCGGGTACCGATGCGATCGCGCGGGATGCCGGCCCAGACGGTCCCCGAGGCGGTCTGCAGATCGACCCAGAACCAGCGACGACCGTCGATCAGGTTGCTCTTCATGTGGACCGGTTGCTCCATGCGCCGGCTCAGCGCCTGGCTCAAGCGGAAGACATAGGGATAGAAATAGTCGTCGAGCCCCTGCGGCGGCTCCAAGCCGCTCAGCAGCCGTACCTGATACTCATCAAGCAGTTTGGCTTGATAATCCTGTTGCGCCGGTTCCGGAAGCAGGGCCAGGGTGCGCGCGGAGAGTTCCATGAAGGCGGCCAGATCGGCGGTGGAGCGCTGCACCACCGGGTAGAGCACGTAGTAGAGCGCGGAGCCGAAGGTGATCAGCGCAAAGCTGCCGAAGCTCAGCACCAAGGTCAGCAGCACGCGCGTGAAGAGCGAGCCGAGCGGCAGACGCAGGCGCATCACCAGGGCTTAGATTTCGCCCGCAGGCGTGAAGATGTAACCGCGACCCCACACGGTGCGGATATAGCAGGGGGTCTTCTTCTCTGGCTCGATCTTGGCCCGCAAGCGAGCGACCTGAACATCAATGCTGCGGTCGAACGGGTTGCGCTCGTAGCCCTTGAGCAGATCGAGCAAGCGATCGCGGTCGAGCACCCGATTGGGATACTCGACGAAGATGCGCAAGAGATCGAATTCACTGCCGGTGAGGGCCACGCTCTCGCCGTCACGGATCAGCCGGCGGCTGGCCAGCTCGAGGCGATAGGGTCCAAAGCTGACCTGGCTGGCGCCCGCGCCATCGCTGCCGTTGTGGGCGGGGCGGCGTAACACGGCGCGAATGCGCGCGAGCAGCTCGCGCGGGTTAAAAGGCTTGGCCAGGTAGTCATCGGCGCCGACCTCGAGACCCACGATACGATCGATCTCATCGCCGCGCGCCGAGAGCATGATGATCGGCACCTGGGTCTTTTGACGCAGACGCCGGGCGAGGGTCAGGCCATCATCGCCGGGGAGCATCAGGTCGAGGATGATGATGTCCGGCTCGCGCTCACCGAGCCACGCGAACATGGCGACGCCATCTGCAACACCGCTGACCTTGAAGCCTTCGCGCTGCAGATAGTCCTGGAGCAATTCGCGCAGCGAGGCATCGTCGTCCACGACGAGTACCTGCGTCTTCGCGCTTAGGTCGTCGCTGTTCATGGCCAATTCCGGGGTGTTCTCTGGGGCTTGTTGTTACACACTGTAACAGCATAAGTATATGCTGAAATACGCTGGACGTTGGCTGCGGCGATACTCACTGCTAAGCGCCGGGGTCCGCGACAAGGACGTCGAGCATCTCTTCAAATGCAAGAAACGGAGGTAGTCATTATGAGTTTCGATGCGTTGACGGTCAGTGGTTTGCTTCTTGCTTTGCTGAGCGGAGGCTTTTTGATCGGTTTGGTCTCACATGATGATCGAGCCTCGTCCAAGACCCGCATGGCGCGCGATGAGGGGATCATCGCGACTACACCGCAAGATCAATAACCGGCACGAATCACACCTGTTTCTGGGCAGCAAGCCTCTTCGGCCGCCTCGACGGAACCCCTCCGTTGCAGCGGCCGTTTTTTTGTCTCGCGCACCGATCAGCAGGCGCGCGGCCCGCGCCCGTTTGACGGTGGACAACGCACGCGCGCCCTCGGCATGGTTGAATCGCCGGTCAGCTCGTTGACAGACCGGTTTGAAGCTTGACATGACACGCAAAGTGCTGATCGCGATCGCGGCCCTGATCCCGTTGGTGATGATAGCCATTGCGCTCGTCTCATTGCCAGAGCCCGATTTCGAGGTCGTCGCCGAGGGCGAGGGTTTCGAGCTGCGCCGCTACCCACCCTTCACTGTCGCCCAGGTCCAGGTCAGCGCCGACTTCGAGCACGCCAGCAAGCATGCCTTCGAGCCGCTCGTCGGCTACATCCAGGGGGGCAATCGCGGCGAGCGCAACCTGCCGATGATGGCGCCAGTCAATCAGCAGCCGCTGGATGAGGCGTCTGCATCCGCGCTCACAGCGACAGCGGCGGAGCGGGCCTGGCGAGTCCAGTTCGTCATGCCGAAGGAATATCCACTGTCCTACCTGCCGGCGCCGGTCGACGAGCGGGTCTCGCTACAGCGGCTACCGACGCGATTGATGGCCGTCCGGCGCTATCGCGGCGGTTGGGACGAGGCGCGTTACCGTGAGCAGGAGGCCGCGCTCTTGGAGGCGCTCGCGGCGAGCGGCGCAACAATCATCGGCGCGCCGATCTTCGCGCGCTACAATGCCCCCTTCGTGCCTGGGTTCTTGCGCCGCAATGAGGTCTTGGTCGAGGTCGCCGATGAGGGATCGGCGCCGTTCGCACGCGACTGAATCCGCGCCCGGCACGCTTGGTCGAACCGGCCTTGAAGGGCTGCTTCTGGAAACTTCCGCTACTCTAAAGTATTAGGTGAATCCCATGTCCGTAGTCACGGGAGCGCGTGTCGATGACGGCTTCGGCCAGCACAGAAGGGGCGACGAGGCACCGATGCGCCGGCAGGTCGAACTGCCCGAGGCCTTGGAGGCCACGCGCGATTGCTTTGCAACCTCGCATCTGAAAGAGATCAGTTATTACGTCGGCGGGCCCGAGGACGGCCAGCCCTTGGTGCTGCTGCACAGCATCAACGCCGCCCCGAGCGCCTTCGAGATGAAGCCGCTCTACGATCACTATTGCGCCACTCGCCGGGTCTATGTGCCCGAGCTGCCCGGCTTCGGCTTCTCCGACCGCAGCGATCGGCCCTACTCGCCGGAACTCTATGCCAACGCGATCAACGCCTTCTTGACCAACGTGGTGCAGAAGCCGGCGCATGTGATCGCCTTCTCGCTCAGCAGCGAATTTGCCGCGCGCGCCGCGCTGAGCGCCAGCGAGCGCTTCCTGAGCCTGACCCTGCTCTCGCCGACCGGCTTTAGCGCGCGCAAGCTGCCCTCCGGCGGCGTCGGCCGGGCGATGCATGGGGTCTTCACCCTGCCCGGACTCGGCCAGGGGCTGTATCAGTTGCTCACCAAGCGTGCGAGCATCCGCTACTTCTTGCAGCGCAGCTATGTGGGCGAGCCGCCGGAGGCGATGGTCGATTACGCCTATGCGACCTCGCACCAGCCCGGCGCGCGGCATGCGCCCTATCGTTTCCTCGCCGGTCAGCTATTTACCCGAGACGCGACCGAGACGCTGTACGACAAGATCCAGGTGCCGGTGCTCGTGCTTTATGATCGCGATGCCAATGTTGGCTTCGATCTGCTGCCCTCGGTCGTCGCTAGTCTTCCGAACTGGAAAGCGGTGCGCATCGAGCCGACGCTGGGTATTCCGCACTGGGAGCGCACCGCCGATTGCGTCGCGGCGCTGGATGCCTTTTGGGCGGAGCAGGGTTGAGGCCAGGGCGGCAGGCGTTGCGCCGCACGCGGTTCTGGTTCCAGCGCCAGCTTGCCCCGGCCAACGCGGCATGGCGGCTCATGCCAAGCCGTGCCCAACCTCAGGACGCGCGTTGACGTGCTCGCTCCACGGCAAGTGCTCGAGCAACTGAAGGCCAGGCTCGCCGAGGGCATCGAGAGCCTGCCGCTCGCCTCGGCGCGAGGTGCCGGTGAGGATGCGGGCGAGGATACGGGGCAGGGTCTGGTCTCGCTGCTGCTCGCGCTCCCGCGGGTGCCCAGCTCGCTGCCGCAGCTCGCCGGGGCGCAGTTCCAATTTCGACATGTGCACCGGGACGAGCTGCGCACCGGCTATGGCACGGCCGCCGAATGGCGCGCGGAAGGCGCTGATCGGCTGCGCCATCTGGCCGCTTCGGGGCGAGCACTGCGTGCCCGCTGGTATCGGGCCGATCCCGACGAGACCGGCTTCGAGGCCTTTGCCATGCTCGGTTTCGCGGCCAGCCCCGATCCGTCGCCGATGATCGAGGATCATCTGCCGAATGCGCTGCTCTGGGTGCCCGAGATCGGTGTGCGGGCCAGCGAGGGCACGGCCGCGCTGGTGCTCTCGGCGCCCCGCCCGAGCACGCCCGAGGCCCTGCTGGAGCGCTGGGGCGCGGCCCTCGATGCGCTGGTGCCATCGCTCTATCGCCCGGTCGAAGGGCCGCGCATGGCGGCGCGTCTCAGCCGCGAGTTCGCCGAACCGGATCAGTCGGGTTGGGCGGAGCTGGTCGGTGCGGCGCTGCGGGCGATCGACGACGGCTCACTGCAGAAGGTGGTGCTGTCGCGGCGCCTGGATGTGACCGGTACCTGCGGTTTCGATGTCGATCGGCTGCTCGGTGCGCTGAGCTGTTTGTTTCCCTCCTGTCAGGTTGTCAACCTGCGTCGGCATGGCTCGAGCTTCATCGCCGCGACGCCGGAGCGTCTGCTCAGACAGCAGGGCCGCTCGCTCGAGGTCGATGCGATTGCCGGCACCGCAGATCGCGACGAGGATACCGCCACCGATGCGGCCCTTGGCAAGGCGTTGCGGGCATCGGACAAGAATCTGCGTGAGCATCGGTTCGTGATCGATGCGATCCGCGAGGCATTGCAGCCTTGTTGTAGCGACATCCGGGCTCCGGCTGAGCCGCAGCTGATGCAGCTGAGCAATGCCCAGCATCTTTGGAGCCCGATCCGCGCCCGTGCCGAGGCTGGGGTCGATATTTTCGAGTTGGCCGAACGTCTGCATCCCACACCAGCGACCAACGGCCAACCTCGACATGGCGCGAGCGCTTGGCTAAGGCAGGGCGAGCCGTTCGAGCGCGGCTGGTACACCGGTGCCGCTGGCACCTTGGAGCCCGATCTCAGTGGTGAGCTGTGGGTGCTGCTGCGCTGCGCGCGCATCTGTGGCAACCGCGCCGAACTCTACGCGGGCGCGGGCATCGTCGCCGGCTCCGAGCCCGCGACCGAGTGGGATGAGACCGAGGCCAAGCTGCGCGCCATGCTCAGTGCATTGCAGTACGCATGAGCCAGTCAGCGCGGCAACCGCCAATCCCAACGGATGCGGCTATCTCCAGCACGGCGGATTCCTCTAGCACGGCGGCGGCCGCAGCCGCCAGTCCGAGCGATGCGCCAGCCGCGCATGCGGTATCGAATATGTCGGCCGGCTGCCTCAACCTGCGCTGGGCCTATGCGTTGCTCGAGGGGATGGTCGCGGCAGGGCTGGAGCAACTGGTGCTCTCGCCGGGCGCGCGCTCGACGCCGCTGCTGATCGCCGCGCAGCGCCTCGAGGCCGCTGGTCGGCTTCGTTTGACTCCGATCCTGGACGAGCGCAGCGCCGCCTTTTTCGCGCTTGGACTGGCGCGCGCGACCCTGCGCCCGGTGGCGCTGCTCGCAACCTCGGGCAGTGCGCCAGCGCATTGGTATCCAGCCGTGATCGAAGCTTCCGAGGCCGGGTTGCCATTGTTGTTGCTGTCGGCGGATCGCCCGCCACGGCTGCACGGCTGGGGGGCCAATCAGACCATCGATCAGACGCGGCTCTTCGGGGCCTTCGTGCGCGCCTTCCATGATCCCGGCTTGCCCCAAGCGGCGCCAGCGGCGCTCAAGGCGCAGTACGCGCTGGGCCGTCGCGTGGCGCTGGTCAGCAGCAGCACGCGACCGGAGCCGGTGCATCTGAATCTGCCGTTCGACGAACCGTTGGTGCCAGAGGCGGATTGCGCCGAGCCGTTGGCTGAATGGGTGATCGCCGCTCAATCGAATCCTCAAGCAGAAGCGACGGTACAGCCCCGCGATCCTGGGGCCTCGGGTCCGGGCGTTAGGGCGAACGACACTATTGAGCCGATGCCTCAGGCAGGCCTCGGCACGGTTAAAATGCAGGTTAAGCTCCTCGATTGGCCGGCCGGCCGAGGCCTGATCCTTTGCGGCCCCGGCGCGGAGCCGCGCACGCCAATCAGCATGGCCACGCAGCCGAGTCTGTCGCAAGCGCTCTGGTGTTGCGCCAAAGCCCTGGCGCTGCCCGTGCTCGTCGATCCGCTCTCCGGGCTACGCGGCGGCGCGCTCGCCGAGACTCGCATCAGCGCCTATGATGCCTTCTTGCGCAACCCAGACGTGGCGCGCGCGCTGCGCCCGGACTGGGTGCTGAGCATTGGGCGCGCGCCGGTCTCGAAGGTGCTCGGCCAATGGCTCGAGGGCGTGCCATCGATCCTGGTCTCCGAAGCCGGCGTCTGGTCCGACCCGAGCCATGATGCGCTGCTCCAGCTCGAATACCCGGCCGCAGCGGTCTGCGATGCGCTTCGCGTCCAGGGTTTGGTCAAGCCCCGCAACGATTGGCTAGCGCGTTGGCGTGCTGCCGAGCAGCATGCTTGGCGACTCGTTGACGCCAGCCTCGCACAAGCGCATCAAGAGGCTCAACCGGGACAGTCGGCCCACGTGATTAGGGCGGCACAGGCTGGCGCTGATCAAGCTGAGCAGGCGCCGACATGGCCCTGGAGCGAGGTGCGGGTGATCCAGGCACTGAAAGCCGCGATCCCCGACGGCGAGGCCCTGTTCTGCGCCAATTCGATGCCGATCCGCCAGCTCGATACCTGGTGGCGCGCTGGCGGGCGGAAGGTGACACTGCTCGGCAATCGCGGGGCGAGTGGGATCGATGGCTATCTCTCGACCCTGGCCGGACTCAATCAGGCGGGGCTGCCGTGCTGGGGGCTGGCGGGGGATCTTTCGCTCTGCCACGATCTCAGCGGGCTCTTGTTGGCGGCGCGGCTCGACCGTCCGCTGCTGGTGCTGAATAATGGCGGCGGCCATATCTTCGACTATCTGCCGCAGCGCGAACTGCCCGATTACGAGCGACTCTGGCAGACGCCGCAAGCGCTCGACCTCCAAGCGCTGGCCGCGCTCGGTGGTTTGCGGCACTGGCGGGTCGAGAATGGCGATGAATTGGAGCGCGCCCTGGGCGAGGTCGGGCTCGGACCGGGTCTGATCGAATGCCTGATCGACCCCGAGGCCAGTCGCCGTGCGCACCTGGCCTTCTGGGAGCAGGTACGAACAGCCGCATTCCCCAAAGCGCCTGACTGATGCTTGGTGCCCTGTCCGGCAAGGCGCCAGCCAACCAAATCGAGCGCGGCACCGGTTCAGATGTGCAAGAAACCCCGGGCCTTCGTGGATCGTTGACACGGAGGCGTCAATCGCGCGCCTTGACCAAGAGATAACGCATGAACGACGAGCAAGAACAGCGCCGGCCGATCGCCTGGGCGGCGGAGACCGAACCCGGCTATCAGGACATCCTGATGCATCGCGCCGAGGGCATCGCCAAGCTCACCATCAATCGCCCCGAGGTGCGCAATGCGTTCCGCCCGGAGACCGTGCTCGAGCTGATCGATGCCTTCCATCGCGCCCATCTGGACCCCGAGGTGGGCGTCATCATCCTCACCGGTGCCGGCGAGCTGGCGTTCTGCTCCGGTGGTGATCAGCGCATCCGCGGCGAGGGCGGCTACCGCGATGCGGCCGGCACCGAGCATCTGAACGTCCTCGAGCTGCAGCGCCAGATCCGCACGCTGCCGAAGCCGGTGGTGGCGATGGTGGCCGGCTACGCGATCGGTGGCGGCCATGTGCTGCACCTGATCTGCGATCTGACCATCGCCGCCGAGAACGCCCGCTTTGGCCAGACTGGGCCCAAGGTCGGCAGCTTCGATGCCGGCTTCGGCGCTGGGCAGATGGCGCGCACCATTGGCCTCAAGCGCGCCAAGGAGGTCTGGTTCCTGTGCCGTCAGTACGATGCCCAGGAGGCGCTGCGGATGGGGCTGGTCAATACGGTGGTGCCCCTCGCCGAGCTGGAGGCGACCACGATCGACTGGTGTCGACGGATGCTGCGTCACTCGCCGACCGCGTTGCGTCTGCTCAAGGCCGCGTTCAATGCCGACAGCGATGGCCTAGCCGGCATCCAAGAGCTGGCCGGGAACGCGACCGGGCTCTTCTATCAGACCGCCGAGGCGCAAGAGGGACGCGATGCCTTTCTCGAAAAGCGCGCGCCGGACTTTGGTCCGTTTCGGCGGCGTCCCTAACAGATTCGATCTCCGCAGGCATTCGCTATGGACCCGATCAGTCTCGAATCCGCGCCATCCAGCGGTGCATCGAGCCCCAGCCAGCGATTGCGTCGCTGGATCGAGGCGGCGCGGCCGCGCACCCTGCCGCTGGCGCTCTCGCCGGTGCTGGCGGGGTTGTTCCTGGCGGTGGCCCAGAGCGGACAGTTGGCATTTTTCACTGCGCTGGCGACGCTGCTCGCGGCGGCTGGTATCCAGATCGGCACCAATCTGCACAACGATGCCGCCGACTTCGAGCGTGGCACCGATACCGCAGATCGACTCGGACCGCCACGCGCCGCAGCGCAGGGCTGGTTTACCACGGCGCAGGTCAAACGCGCCGCGCATCTGGTGTTCCTGACCAGCTTTCTGCTCGGGCTGCTGCTGGTGCTACGCGGTGGCTGGCCGATCTTCGCGCTCGGTGTTGCCGCGATCGCGTCCGGCTATGCCTACACCAGCGGTCCCAAGCCGATTGCCTATGGCCCCTATGGGGAGCTGTTCGTGCTCGCGTTCTTCG
Source organism: Halochromatium sp. NSM3 (assembly GCF_059621085.1). NCBI lineage: Bacteria > Pseudomonadati > Pseudomonadota > Gammaproteobacteria > Chromatiales > Chromatiaceae > Halochromatium > Halochromatium sp. NSM3. The sequence goes on from NZ_JCAQIA010000001.1 coordinate 169,879, forward strand.
GCGTTGCCGCCGTCGGCGGTACCTATTATCTGCAGACGTTGACGCTCTCATCGCAGGCCATCACCCTCGGCATCGCGCTCGGGCTGCCGGCTGCGGCGGTGCTGCTGCTCAACAACTATCGCGATTTCGAGACCGATCGCATCGCTGGTCGGCGCACCCTTTGCCATCTGCTTGGCCGGCCGGCGGCGCGCGTCGTCTACGCGGTGTTGCTGTTGATTCCGGTCCCGCTGCTGATGCTGGGCAGTCTGCCGCTGCAGGGCTGGCCACTGCTACTCGCACTGCCGCTGGCCGCGCTGCTGATCCGCCAGCTCTGGCGCAGCGAGGGGCGCGCGCTGAATCAGCTGTTGGCTCGCACCGGTCAGTATCAGCTGGTACTGACGCTACTACTCGGGGTGGGATTGCTGCTCAGGGCCTAACGACGCCTTTGGCGGCGGCCCCTTTAGAACGGGGGCGATGATCAGCGTCCCATTTGACTGCGTGAAGCAATCTAACTGCGTAAAGCAATGCTGTTGCAGCTCAGGCTAACACCTTATCGGCTGCCGTTACGCCGGCCTTGGCGCACGGCGCATGGCATTCGCCACGCGCGCGAGGGTTGGCTGGTGCGCGCGAGCTGCGAGGGGTGCCACGGCTATGGCGATTGCGCGCCGCTGCCGGAGGCTGGGACCGAAACGCCAACGGCTGCTGCAGCGCGTTTGTCCATTTGGCTGAGGGATCACAGCCGCTCCACACTGAAGACACAGCTCGAGGTGCTCGAGGGCGCTATTCCATCGGCGACGCCGGCCGCTGATGCCGCGCTGGAGGTGGCCTTGCTGGACCTTTCGGCGCGTCTTTGTGGTCTTCCGCTGCGTGAGTCCCTGATCAATGGGCTAGATTGCGTTGCCTTAAGCTTGTCTAAGCCGCTGGCGATGCTGAATAAGCCCGAGCAGTCGGCTTCGAGGCATCAGGGTTTGATCTCAGGCCCAAAGCTGAAGACGGATGGGTTGAGAACGTCGGGGCTGAAGCCGAACCTGGAGATCGAGTTGAACGCGGCTCTCGGCACGGTTGCCAACGTGCCTCCCGCAGTGCTTGACCAAGCGCTGAATCAGGCGCTGACGGAAGGCTTTCGAGTGTTGAAGATCAAGGTCGGGGTGGCGCCCATCGATCGGGAGCTAGCAGCGATCCAGCGTCTCTGCGCGCGGCTGCCAATCGGTGCGCGATTGCGGCTGGATGCGAACCGTGCTTGGAGCCTGACAACAGCACGCAAGCTGCTAGACGATCTGCTGCCGGTCGCGAGCCTGATCGAATCTTTTGAGGAGCCTTGCGCCGACGCCACGGATGCCCAGCTCCGCGCCTTGCAGGCGCGGACTCCTATCGCGCTTGCGTTTGACGAATCCTTGCCAATGCGCGGCTGGCGGCTTGCTCCAGAGCGATTGCCGCTGCGCCGCCTAGTGCTGAAACCGGCGGTCATCGGTGGCCTGCGCCCGACCTTGGCGTTGGCGCGGCGGGCACAGGCCGTGGGCCTAGAGGTGGTGATCACCAGTCTGATCGAATCCGCCGCTGGACTCTGGAGCAGTGCTCAACTCGCGGCCGCCACCGGCTCGCCGCTCGCGCACGGGCTTGCCACCAGCGATTGGCTTGCAGTCGATCTGGGCGCGGCACCGGTCATCAAGGTGGGGCGTATGCGGTTGCCGGATCGGCCGGGAAGCGGTTTTTTGCCCGCGAGTTGGGAAGCGCCCGGCGAGACCACGGGGGAGATCACGGATCCCACAGGCCGACCGAGGCGAGCAGATGCCGATGCAATCGACTGAGGCTGATACCGCGACGCACTCTGCAATGCTTTCTACACTAGCCGACCACGGCTTCCGTGGGATTCATGGTCCCCGCGCAGCCGAGAAGTCGCCACGCACTCTGTTGCTGCATGGCTTCACCGGACTGGCCGAGGATTGGCTCGACTGCTGGCCGAAGACGGAGCCAGCCTTGGCCGTCGATCTGCCGGGACATGGCGGCAGCGTCGCGCCCGACGGTGCCTTCGATGAGGCACTGCACCGGTTACTCGCGGCTCTGCCGGCCTCGATCGATCGCATCGTCGGCTATTCGCTCGGTGGTCGTTTGGCGCTCGGCTTGTTGCGACTGGCGCCAGAGCGTTTCCGTACCGCAATCATTCTATCCGCGCATCCCGGTTTGGCCGATCCGCAGGCGCGTGCGAGCCGCCGGGCCTCCGATCGAGGCTGGATCGAACGGCTCAAGCAACAAGGCATTGCTGCCTTCGTCGATGCTTGGGAAGCCCTTCCGCTGTTCGCAACGCAGGCGTCGGTGCCAGCGTCGCGCTTGGCACGGCAACGCGAACAGCGCTTGAGCCAACCTGTAGTAGGGCTCGCGGCCTCGTTGCGTGTGCATGGGCTGGCCGAGATGCCAGCCATGCGCGAGACGATCATCCAATATTCCGGCGAGCTGCACTGGATCGCCGGCGCCGAGGATTGCAAGTTCAGCACGCTGGCGCGCGAAATCGGGCGCTGGCGGCCAGCGCTGCGGTTGCATCTTTTACCCAGTGTCGGCCACAACCCATTGCTTGAGTCGCCCGAGCAGTTGCAGGCCTTGCTTCTGAGGCCAACGGGCGCGTAGGCCAATGGGCGCATGGGCTAGCACTTCAGGTCTCGGTAGAAGTTTTCATGGGGGCCGATGGCGAGCAAGGTGCGCGTCGTTTCACTCGCCAAGTAGGCCAGTAGGAACGGCTGATTGACGCAGTCGAATTTGAATACCCTGACACCAGCGAGGTCTCCCTGCTTCTCTTCACCGAGGGGGGGATTGGTGAGGATGTCGCGAATGGCCGCGTGGACAGCAGCGCGCTGGTTGGCGTGGAGCTTTTTGTAGACCCGTTTGAAGGATGGGCGCTGTTGCAGCCTGATCTGCATCAGTCTTGCGCGTCTGGTAGTTCGAATCGCTCGGATTCTTCTTCCATGGCTTGCAAGGTGTCGCGCACGAACTCAATGGGCAGATCGGGGTTATCGAGCGCTGCGCGACCGATCTTGGCCCAATAGGCGACTTGTTGGGGGATGGAGCGCATCTCCGCTTTAGCGCGCACCTTGGCGGTTTCATACAACTGATCGTCGATTCGGATCGATGTGCTCATGGCTGTGGCTCCAGTGGTCATGTGCCACAATTGTAGCAGGCGAGCGCACGCCGCGATCTACTGCCAGCTCCTCCGGGTGGTCGGCGCCGTCTTGTGCATCATCCGGCTGCTCGAGTGGCTGCTGCCCTCTCCAGCTCCCTACCGCCTTACACTGACGGCAGCATCTCGCTGACTACAGCCGCCCGAGATAGGTGTAGCCGTAGAGCCCGGCCTTGAGTTCGGAGTAGAGCTGTTCGCGCGTCTCGCGCTCGAGCGCGGCGCTGTCGAGGCGACGGCGATACTGGGCCAGTAGCGCGCGCGGCTCGAAGTGAACCGTGGCCAAGAGTTCATCGGCCGAATCACCATGCTCGAGTTCGAGCAGGCGCCAGCCCTCGGGTTGCTGGGGATCGAGTTCGATCGCGACCGCATCGGTGTCGCCGAACAGGTTGTGCATGTCGCCTAGGATCTCCTGATAGGCACCGACCAGGAAGAAGCCGAGCAGGTAGGTCTCCTGTTGCGGATCGAAGGTATGCACCGGCAGGCTGGCCTCGATGCCGTCTTGATCGACATAGTGCGCGATGCAGCCGTCGGAGTCGCAGGTGAGGTCATGGATTACACCGCGCTCGGTCGGTGCCTCGTCGAGCCGCTGCAACGGGCATATCGGGAAGATCTGATCGATGGCCCAGACATCGGGCAGCGACTGGAACAGCGAGAAGTTGCAGAATAGCTTGTCGGCGAGCAGGGCGTCGATCTGCTCGAGCACCGCGCGCTGGCGGCGATTGGCGTGCGAGAGGCGCGGGCGCAGGGTGCGGCAGCAGGCGATGAACAGCTCATCGGCGCGCGCGCGCGCGGTCAACCCGAGCTGGCCGAGCTGACCGGCAGCGAAACGTTGGCGCAGCCTTTGGACTGCGGCTGCGGCCTCCTCGTAGACGGCCAGGACCGGGGCCTCGGTGGCCTCGCGCAGCGCGCACTCTAGGCGCTCTAGTTCGGCTTCTGATGCTGCTTGCCGTGCGCTGTTCGCGTGATGCGAGCGGGGATCATGGTCCTGTTTAGGCGGAGGGGGCGACGCCGTTGGCGCGGCCGATGAAGCCGGATCGAGCGACAGGCGCGTTCCGTTGGTTGGAACGCCATCGCTCGCCCGCTCGCGATCAGCGACATCGGTGATCAGTACCGCATGATGGGCGGTCAGCGCCCGGCCGGATTCGGTGATCAGGTCCGGCTCGGGTAGTGCCCGTTCGGCGCAGAGCCTGGCCAGGGTGGTGACGATGGCCTCGGCGTAGTCCTCGGCGCGGTAGTTCATCGAGCAGAAGGCGCGGGTGTGGCTGCCCTCGTAGTCGACCCCGAGCCCACCGCCGAGATCGAGGATGCGCGGCTGGGCGCCAAGTGCATGCAGCGAGGCGTAGAACTGGCCTAGCTCGGCGACGCCGGCGCAGATGTCGTCGAGGCTCGGGATCTGCGAGCCCAGGTGCGCGTGCAGCAGCCGCAGCCAGTGCAGACGATCGGCGGTGCGCAGGCGCTCGACCAACGCTAGCAGCTGGCTCGCCGAGAGCCCAAACTTGGCCTTGTCGCCGCCGCTATTCTGCCAGTTGCCAGCGGCCGCAGCGGCGAGGCGAATGCGCACGCCGATGGCCGGCTCGACCCCGAGCCGTTCGGCCTCTTCCAACACCAGATCAAGCTCCGAGGGCTTTTCGATGACGATATAGACCTCGAGTCCGAGGCGGTGGCCGATCAGCGCCAGGCGGATGTATTCGCGATCCTTGTAGCCGTTGCAGATGACGGGTTGGCCGGGCGGCACCAGCGCCAGTACCGCCATCAACTCCGGCTTGCTGCCGGCCTCGAGCCCAAGCCCGCCAGCGCTGAGTAAGGCCCGCACCACACTATGCTGCTGGTTGACCTTGATCGGGTAGACCGGCCGATAGGTGCCTTGATAGCCGTGCGCGGCGATGGCGGCGGCGAAGGCGCCTTGAAGCCGATGCACGCGGTGGCGCAGGATGTCGTCGAAGCGCACCAGCACCGGCAATGAGAGTCCGGCATCGCGCAGCTTGTCGGCGAGCTGGACCAGGTCGATGCGTGTCGCCGAGCCGGGCTGCGGCCGGGCGCAGAGATGGCCACCGGGGCCGATCTCGAAATAGCCTTCGCTCCAGCGTTCGATGGCGTAGATGAGGTCGCAGCGGGGGTCAACAGGCGCCATGGTCAAGCTCCAAGTCGTTCGGGCGCGTCGATGGTATCACCGCCACCCTTGGCGCCGATGAAATTGCCTTGGGCACGGCGAAATCTTAACGGTTGGTAATCTTCGGTTCGGTTGCTGGTAAGGGCTGAACCCGTATCCTTACTTGCCGACAGGTCTCGACTCGATTGTGCAACAGAAGAACAGGTGATGGCGATGAGCGATGGGGCATCGGCGGCAGGCAGTGCGGCGCAGCAGGCGTTTGCACAGGTCCGGGCCGACCTAGGCGAGCGCATTGTTGGCCAGGAGGGGTTGATCGAGCGCTTGCTGATCGCGCTGTTGGCCGATGGTCATCTGCTGGTCGAGGGCGCGCCGGGATTGGCCAAGACCACCGCGATCAAGGAGCTGGCGCGGCGCATCGAGGGCGATTTCCAGCGCGTGCAGTTCACCCCGGACCTGCTGCCGGGCGATCTCACCGGCACCGATATCTATCGGCCCGAGACCGGCGAGTTCCAGTTCCAGCGCGGGCCGTTGTTCCATAACCTGGTGCTCGCCGATGAGGTCAACCGGGCACCGGCCAAGGTCCAGTCGGCCCTGCTCGAGGCCATGGGTGAGCGCCAGATCACGGTGGGCGGGCGCACCTATCCGCTGCCGGAGCCGTTCCTGGTGATGGCGACCCAGAATCCGATCGAGCAGGAGGGCACCTATCCGCTGCCGGAGGCGCAGCTTGATCGGTTCCTGATGCAGGCGCGAGTCGACTATCCGGACCCGAAGACCGAACGCCGCATCCTCGCGATCGCCCGCGCCGAGGCGCGCGGGCAGTTGCGCCAGCAGGCCGAACCGCCGCCGGTGATCAGCCGCGAGCAGGTCTTCGCGGCGCGCGCCGAGGTGATGAACCTGCACATGGCCGACAATCTTGAGGAATACCTGGTGCAGTTGGTGCTGGCGACCCGCAACCCGGCACCCTACGACCAGGGCCTCGCGCGCATGGTCGACTATGGCGCCAGCCCGCGCGCGACCATCGCGCTGGATCGCTGTGCCCGCGCGCGCGCCTGGCTGCGCGGCGGTGACTATGTGACGCCCGATGACTGCCATGCGGTCGCCTACGATGTGCTGCGCCATCGCATCCTGCTCAGCTATGCCGCTGAGACCGAGGGGCTAACGCCGGATGCGCTGGTCGCGCGGTTGATCCGTCAGGTGCCGATGGTTTGAGGTTGGCTTGGAGTGGTGATGAGTCTCAGCGCCGACGAGCGTCTCTACTGCGTCGATGCCGACGAACTGGTGGCCTTGCGCGCCTCCGGGGAACGGTTGCGCCTGGCGCGCGTGACGGGCGCGCGCTCGGCCTTGGCTGGCGCGCATCGCTCACGCTTCCATGGTCGCGGGATGGACTATCGCGAGTCGCGCCACTATCAGCCGGGCGATGACATTCGCAACATGGATTGGCGCATCACCGCGCGCAGCGGCCATGCGCATGTGAAGGTCTTCGATGAGGAGCGTGAGCGGCCAGTGGTGGTGCTGGTCGATTTTGGCGCGAGCCTGTTCTTCGCTTCCCAGGGGGTGTTCAAGTCGGTACAGGCGGCGCGCCTCGCGGCCTTGATTGGCTGGTCCGCGATCGGGCACGGCGATCGCATCGGCGCGCTGCTGTTTAGCGATGACGGCTCTAGGGGGCAGCACCAAGAGCTGTCACCAGCCGGCGGGCGCCGCAGCCAGATGCGCTTGATCCGCGCCTTGGTGCAGGCCGGCGCTCCAGAAATGGCGCTTGGCAAGCCAGGTGCTGATCGCGACCTGCTTGGTGGCGAGCCCCTGTTTCCGAGCGCCGGCCGAACTGCTGCTCGCACGGGTTCGCTAACCGTTGCTCAAACTCCGTCGCCCAATGCTCAAAGGGCAGCTCAAGCTGTTGCCCAGCAGGCTAGCCAAGCGGCTAGCAAGCAGGTGGATGAAGATAAGAACAGCAACAGCGGTCTGACCGCAGCGCTGATGCGGCTGCGCCGGGTCGCACGGCCTGGTAGCCTGGTGTTTCTGCTCTCGGATTTCTACAGCGCCGATGCCGACAGCAAGCATCACCTCAGCCGCCTAGCCCAGCACAGCGATCTCAATGCGATTCAGTTGCTTGATCCGCTCGAGCTGGCCCCGCCGCCGCCGGGTCGCTACGGGATCAGTGACGGGCGGCGACGGGCGGTGCTCGATACCCGCTCGCGCGGCGAGCGCGAACGTTATGCCCGGACGCTGGCTCAACATCATCAACGCGTGCGCGAGCTGACGGTCGAGAACGGCATTGGCCTGCTGCAGTGCCTAACGACCGATGATCCGCTCGAGCGCCTGAGCGAGTTGCTCGCGAGCCGTGGCGGCAAGGGGCGGGGAGGCGTCTTCGGCGATCAGGTCGAGCCGGCGCGTCGACCGCTCGGGGAAGCCTGATGTCGACATCAGCGCAAAGCGATGCGCCAGTCCCCGCTGCAGTGCAGTCGTTGCAGCCAGAGCAACCAGTGCAACCTCCTGTACTTGCTTCGGCGCCAGGGGCGGATCAGCCCACGAGCATCGGCGAGAGCCTCGATCTGCGCGATATCCATCTGCCTGCCGAGCCAGGTTTTTGGCCGCCGGCGCCGGGCTGGTGGCTGCTCTTCGCGCTGCTAGTGGCGTGGGCGCTTTGGCTGGGGCGGCTCGGTTGGCGTCGATACAGACAGTGGCGCCGACGTCGGCGCATCCTAGGCGAACTCGAACGTCTTCAGACTCGCGGGCTGCGGGGGCCGGCGTTGATTGCGGCGGTCTCGGCGCTGCTGAAGCGAGTGGCCCTGAGCCGCTATCCGCGTGCCGAGGTGGCCGCGCTAACGGGTGATGCCTGGGTCGCCTTTCTCGATTGCAGCGGCGGTGATGGACGCTTCGCCCGGGGCGCCGGCCGGGCGTTGGCCGAGGGCGCCTATGCACCGGAGATCGCCGATATCGACGAACAAGCACTGTTGGCAGTCGCGCGTGATTGGCTGCGGAGGAATAGCTGATGGGGCGACTCGCTGATGGATAGGCATGGGCAGCGGACGATGATGCATTCAGCCAAGACCGACGGGACGCATGGCCACCGGAGGCGAGACGGATGGATGGCTGGATAACGGGTTTGACGCCGGGGATCGACATCGAGTTCGCCTGGCCCTGGATGCTGCTGGCGCTACCGTTGCCTTGGCTGCTGCGGCTCGCTCTACCGCGCGCCGAGCCGGAGAACATGGCGGCCTTGCGGGTGCCGTTCTATCAGCTGTTGAGCGCCGATCAGCCTGAGATCGCTTCAGTGCCTCGACGCTGGCCGCTACTGCTCGCGGTACTCGCCTGGCTGCTATTGGTGCTTGCCGCCGCGCGCCCGCAATGGCTGGGCGAGCCGGTGCCCCTGCCGATGGCTGGCCGCGATCTGATGCTGGCGGTCGATATCTCGGGCTCGATGACCGAGGAGGACATGGTGATCGGCGGCCGCGTGGTGGATCGGCTGACGGCGGTGAAGGCCGTTGCCGGCGATTTCATCGAGCGGCGCGAGGGCGACCGCGTGGGACTCATCCTGTTCGGCCAGCAGGCCTATGTGCAGACGCCCCTGACCTTCGATCGCGCGACCGCGCGCACGCTGCTGTTCGAATCGGCCGTTGGGCTGGCCGGCCGCGAGACCGCGATGGGTGATGCGATCGGGCTCGCGCTCAAGCGCTTGCGCGATCAGCCGACCGAGGAGCGCGTGCTGGTGCTGTTGACCGATGGCGCCAATACTGCGGGCAGTATCGCGCCGCTGAAGGCGGCTGAACTCGCCGATGAGGCCGGGGTGCGCATCTATACCATCGGTGTTGGCTCCGACCCGCGCGCTGGATTTGGCGCCTTCGGCCTGAGCATGGGCCGCAATCCGATCGACGAGGCAACGCTTTCGGCCATCGCCGAGCAGACCGGCGGGCGCTATTTCCGCGCGCGCGATGTACGCGAGCTGCAGGGGATCTACGGGCTGCTCGATGAACTGGAGCCAGTCGAATCGGATCAGCAGACCTTTCGCCCGGTCGGTGAACTCTTCGCTTGGCCTTTGGGTGTGGCGCTGCTGCTCAGCGCCTTGGTTGCGGCGGGCCGTGTGGGCCTGATCGAGCGTGCGCGTGATGGGCTGCGCCGGATGTTGCCGGCGCCTGCTCGTCGAAAATCGCGTCAGCGCAAATGCCTCCAGCTGGCTCATAATAGTCGAAACCCTGAGCAAATCGTTATCATCCGGAGGTAAACGATGCCACGCGTGCTCATCCCACTGGCCCCTGGCTGCGAAGAGCTGGAGGCCGTCACCCTGATCGACCTGCTGCGCCGGGCCGACCTCGAGGTCGTCACCGCCGCCCTCGATCCGGGGCCGGTGACCTGTAGCCGAGGCACCGTCCTGGTCGCCGACGTCGATCTCGACGAGGTGGCCGAGGACGACTTCGATCTGGTCGTGCTGCCCGGCGGCCAACCGGGCGCCACCAACCTCGACCGCGATACCCGCATCCACGATCTGCTCGCCCGCCAGGCCGCTGCCGATCGCTGGAGCGCGGCCATCTGCGCGGCGCCCGCAGTGCTCGCCAGCACCGGCCTGCTCGACGGCCGTTCGGCGACCAGCTTCCCCGGCGCCATCGACGCGGCACGCTATCCCGAGATCACGCTGCTGGAGCAGCCCGTGGTCATCGACGGCAAGGTCGTCACCTCGCGCGGTCCGGGCACGGCGATGGACTTCGCGCTGCAGCTCATTGAGCTGCTGCTCGATGCCGAGCAGCGCGCTTCAGTCGAAGCAAAGCTGATGCGCCCCGGAGCGTGATGGCCGCCACCAGCGCTGGGACTGGCGCCGGCCTGCTCCCACTGGCTGCCGTGGCCCTCGCCGCCTTTCTCCTCAGCGCGGCCCTGACCGCGCTGCTCGTGCGCGCTCGCCTGCCACTGCTGCATGTGCTCGATCATCCCAACGAGCGCTCATTGCACGACAGCCCGATCCCGCGCACGGGCGGTATCGCGCTCTTGGGAGGGTTGCTGGGAGGGTTGTTGACTGGACTGCTGCTCGCGGTACTCATCGCACGCCCCGGCGGCAGCGTGACGGCAGTGCATTCCTCCCTCGCCGACAGCCCGGCGGCAATGCTGTCACCCCCCCTACCCTGGCTCGGCGCCGCGCTGCTGCTGGTCGCCGTCGTCTCGTTCTGGGATGATCGCGCTGGTGTCTCGCGTCGGCTGCGACTGCTGGCGCATCTGCTGGCTGCGGTCCTGCTCTGGCTCGGCGGTCTGCGCTGGGATCAGCTCGGCCTGCCGGGACCCGGCATTCCTCTGCCGTTCCTGCTCGCCTTGCCGCTGACCCTCCTCTACAGTCTCTGGATGATCAACCTCTATAACTTCATGGATGGCATGGACGGACTCGCCGGCGGCATGGCCGCGATCGGTTTCGCCGCGCTGGCGTTGCTCGGTTACAGCGCCGGCGATCCCCTCTACGCCGCCTGCTGCGCCGCCGTGGCGGCGGCCGCAGCTGGTTTTCTGACCGGCAACTGGCCGCCAGCGCGGCTCTTTCTCGGCGATGTCGGCGCCTCCAGCCTCGGCCTGCTCGCTGGAGGCTGTAGCCTCTGGGGCGCGAGCGCCGGCCTGTTTCCGCTCTGGATCGGCTGGCTGATCTTCTCGCCCTTCATCGTCGATGCCACCTGGACCCTGCTGCGTCGCGTCATCAACGGCGAGCGCCCGTGGGAGGCACACCGCTCCCATCATTATCAGCGCCTGGTGCTGGTCGGCTGGGGCCATCGCCGCACCCTGCACCGGGCGTTGGCACTGATCGCCGCCACCGCCGCCACCGCCGTCGCCGCGCCCACCCTCAACAGCACCGAGCAATGGTGGCTCGTCGCCGGCTGGGCGCTGATCTTCGTCCTCATCCATCTGCGCGTGAGCCTGGCCGAGCGCCTCGCGCGCGCCTGAGCCTGATCCCAGCCGATGACGACGCGTTGGTTCGAGCGGCTGCGCTCCCGCTTCCTCGCCTTCCTGCATGATCTGCTCTGGGTGCCGATCGCCTGGATCGGCGCCTATTGGATGCGCTTCAACCTTGGCGAGGTGCCGGCGGCGTTCTGGAGCGCCGCCTGGGAGCTGCTGCCGCTGGTGATGCTGATCTGCGCGCTGGTCTACTCGTCCTTCGGCCTCTATCGCGGCGTTTGGCGCTTCGCTTCACTGCCGGATCTGACGCGCATCGCTCAGGCCGTCACGGTTACCAGCTTCCTGGTCGTGCTGATCCTGTTCCTGCTCAGCCGCAACCAATTTCTGCCGCGTTCGGTGCCGCCGCTATTCCTGGTCTTCCAGCTCATCGGCCTGGCCGGCCCCAGGCTGCTCTATCGCCGCCTCAAGGACCATCAGCTCGGGTTGCGTCCCGGCGAGCGGGTGCTAGTGGTCGGCGCCGACCGCGCCGGCGAGATGCTGGTGCGCGATATGCTTCGCGATCGCAGCCATCAATATAATCCGGTGGCCTTCGTCGACGACAAGCTGCGCCGGCAAGGTGGCGACATCCACGGCGTCCCGGTCAGGGGCCGCTCGGAGCAGATCCCGGCACTGGTCGAGTCGCTTGGCATCGACCTGATCATGCTCGCGGTGCCCACCGCCAGCGATGCCCAGATGCAGCGCCTGGTCGAACTCTGCGAGCGCACCGGCAAACCGTTTCGCACCGTGCCTCAGCTCAAGACCGTGCTCTCCGGTGCCATCACCATCCATCAGTTGCGGCCGGTCTCGATTGACGACCTACTCGGTCGTAATCCGGTGCAGCTCGACTGGGCGGCCATCCACGCGGGCCTCACCGATCGCGTCATCTTGGTGACCGGTGCCGGCGGCTCCATCGGCTCCGAACTCTGCCGGCAGATCATCGCCGCGCGACCTAAGCGCCTGGTGCTCGCAGACAATGGCGAGCTGAACCTCTACCGGCTCGACTTCGAACTCGCGGCCCGCGCCGATGCCCCCGACTACGGCCTCTACCTGGTCGACGTCACCGATCGCGTTGCGCTGGAAGACCTGTTCGCGCGCGAGCGCCCGCAAACCATCTTCCACGCCGCCGCCTACAAGCATGTGCCTATGCTCGAAGGTCAGGTGCGCGCTGCGGTGCGCAACAATGTCTTCGGCACCGAGGTCGTCGCTGACTGCGCCGATCGCCATGGCTGCGAGCGCTTCGTGCTGATCTCGACCGACAAGGCGGTGAATCCGGCCAATGTCATGGGCGCCAGCAAGCGTGCCGCAGAGGTGCTCTGCCAGGCCCGCGCCCAGCGTTCCAGCACCCGCTTCATCACCCTGCGCTTCGGTAATGTGCTCGGCTCCGCCGGCAGCGTGGTGCCATTGTTTCGGCACCAGATCGAGCAGGGCGGGCCAGTGACCGTGACCCATCCCGAGATCGAGCGTTTCTTCATGACCATCCCCGAGGCCTGCCAGCTGATTATGCAGGCGGCACTGATCGGCACCGGCGGCGAGATCTTCGTCCTCGACATGGGCGCGCCGGTCAAGATTCGCTACCTGGCCGAACAGATGATCCGCCTCGCCGGGCGTGAACCCGGACACGATATTCACATCCAATACGTTGGCCTGCGCCCGGGCGAGAAACTCTACGAGGAACTCTTCTACGAGCGCGAGGATCTACTCGCGACCGAACATGCGAAGATCCGCGCCGCGCGCCGCGCGTGGATCGATGCCGACGCGGTCGAGGCCGCGCTCAAGCGTCTTAGCGTGGCCGTCGACGGGGTCGAGCCCGAACCGCTCTTGCGCTTGCTGCACCAATTGGTGCCGGAATGGCAGGCCTCGCCGCCGTGCCCCGTGCAGTCCCTCGGTCAATCCCCCGGCCAAGGCCCGATAGCCGAGCCAACACCTGATCCAGACCACAGAGATACGCGATGATGGACCAAGGACAAGCGCTTCGACGCGAACCCTCTCTGGTGCTGAACGACGAGACAGTGGCAGTCACGGCTGAGCCGATGCCATTGGATCACGTCACCGAATCAAAACTGGTTTCAGTTCAGGATTCAGCCCCGGATTCCGACACGCTTTTTGATTCCGAGTTGAGCCCGGAGTCGGACTTGGATCTGGATTCAGCCTTGAGTGTGACGCAGGGGCCAACGCCGGAACAACAGTTGATCGCGGCCCTGCAGCGGCGCGGCAAATGCACGCCGGGCGATCTGGCGCGCGCGCGCAAGCTCACCGAGGGTAGCGGTGATCCGCTACGCCTGATGCTGGTGCGCCTGGGGCTGGTCTCGGAGCGCGACATGGCGGCGGCCTGCGCCGAGGTGCTGGGCTTGGAACTGATCACCGGCGAGCAGTATCCGGACGAGCCGATCGCCGAGGAGCAGCTCAGTCTGCGCTTCTTGAAAGACGCCCGGATCATGCCGCTGTCCGAGACCGAACAGGGGCTCACCCTGGCCGTCGCCGACCCACTCGATGCGTTCATCCCCAAGGCCGTGCAAATGGCCACTGGCAAGCAGATCAGCCTGCAGGTCGGCCTGCCGACCGAGATCCAGGCCGCGCTCGAGCGCGTCTACGAGCAGCCGGTCGACGACGACGCCGAAGCCGAGGTGCAGGCCGAACTCGGCAACTTCAGCGAGGAGGACATCGAGCATCTGCGCGATCTGGCCAGCGAGGCGCCAGTAATCCGGCTGGTCAATCAGATCCTGCAGCACGCGGTCGAGTCGCGCGCTTCCGACGTTCACATCGAGCCCTTCGCCGATCAGCTCAAGGTGCGCTATCGCGTCGACGGCATCCTCAAGGAAGGCGAGTCGCCGCCGGTCAGCTCCACCGCCGCAGTGATCTCGCGCATCAAGATCATGGCCAAGCTCAACATCGCCGAGCGCCGGCTGCCGCAGGACGGGCGCATCCCGCAGCGCATCCAGGGCCGTGAACTCGATCTGCGTGTCTCGACCGTGCCGACCATGTTCGGCGAGAGCGTGGTCATGCGTCTGCTCGACAAGGAGAGCGTCAGCTTCGACTTCGACGCGCTCGGCTTCGACGGCCCGCCGCGCGAGCGGCTGATCAAGGTGCTGGAACAGCCCTACGGCATCTTCCTCGTCACCGGCCCGACTGGCAGCGGCAAGAGCACCACTCTCTACACCGCGCTGAGCCGGCTCAATACGCAAGAGAACAAGATCCTCACGGTCGAGGATCCGGTCGAATATCAGGTTGCTGGCATCAATCAGATCCCGGTCAAGTCGGCGATCGGTATGACCTTTGCCGGCGCGCTGCGCGCCATCGTCCGCCAGGACCCGGACATCATCATGGTCGGTGAGATGCGCGACCTCGAGACCGCGCGTATCGCGGTGCAGTCGGCGCTGACCGGCCACGTCGTGCTCTCGACCCTGCATACCAACAATGCCGCCAGCGGCGTGACCCGTCTGCTCGACATGGGCGTGGAGGACTATCTGCTCACCAGCACCATCAACGGCATCCTCGCCCAGCGCCTGGTGCGCCGGCTCTGCCCCGAGTGCCGGCAGCCCTATACGCCACCGCCCGAGCTGACTGCCAAAATACGCGAGGCGGATCGAGCGCCGGCTGGCACCAATGGCGGCGACAAGGCTGGCGCTAATGACGGCGCCGATGGCGGACTTGACAGCGAGGCCAAAGGCAAAGCGTCCAAAAGGCATTTTTCCATGCGATCCTGGTTCGGCTGGCGTCGATCGCCTGCCAATCGGGAGCGCACGGATGAGCAACCTGCTGGCGCCACCACCACCGCCCCAGCCGCCCTCAAACCAGGCAGCTTCAAAAAAGACCAGCCGCTGCAGCTCTACCGCGCCGTCGGCTGCAAGGCCTGTAACCACAGCGGCTATCGCGGACGATTGGTCATCGCCGAGGTCTTGCTGATGTCAGACCGCATCCGCCAAGCGGTGCTCAGCCATGCCACCTCTGGCGAGATCCATCGCATCGCGGTCGAGGAAGGGATGGCCACGATGTATCGAGACGGTTTGCGCAAGGCCGTCGATGGCCGCACGACCGTCGAGGAGGTGATTCGTGTCGCTGAGGATAACTAGGCGCCTTGCGCGCTCTTGCCGCAGAGCCCCGGACCCCCGCCTCCGCCGGCCATATCAGCGGCCGCATCAGCGGGCGCATCGGCCTTCTGGACCGACAGACTGAGGCCTAGGATGCCACGCTATTACTACAAGGCGGTCAGGCTCGATGGCGAGGAGGTCGAAGGCGAGCGCGAGGCTGCCGATGAAGGGGCGCTGATCGCCCGCCTGCAGGCTGAAGGGCTACTGCCGCTGAAGACACGCTCGGCCGGTGGGCTCACGGCCCAACTCGCGCGCCGGCGCCAGCGCGGCCTGCAGGCCAAGGATATCGAGAGCCTCACCCGCCAGCTCGCGACCCTGCTCGAATCCGGCCTGACGCTGGATCGCTCGCTCGGCGTGCTCACCGAGCTGACCCCGGAGGAGCACGTCACCCGTGTGCTCAGCGACCTGCAGGAGCGGGTGCGCGGCGGTGCCACCTTCTCGACGGCACTCGAGGCGCAAGGCGGCCAATTCCCCAAGCTCTACGTCAACATGGTGCGCGCCGGCGAGGCCAGCGGCGCCTTGGATCAGGTGCTCGGGCGGTTGGCCGATTATCTCGAGCGCAGCGCCGAGCTGCGCGGCACCGTGACCTCGGCACTGGTCTACCCGATGATCCTGCTTGTCATCGCCGGGCTGTCGGTGATCATGCTGCTGGTGTTCGTGGTGCCGCAGTTCACCGTGCTGTTCGAGGACATGGGCGCGGCGCTCCCGACGCCGACGCGCATCGTCGTCGGCGCCGGCGATCTGTTCCGCGATTATTGGTGGGCGTTGCTGGTCTTGGTCGCGCTGGTTGCGGTGGTAATGGAGCGCTGGCTGCAGAACCCGGACAACCGCCGCCGCTTCGATTATCGGGTGATGCGCTTGCCGCTGTTCGGCGACCTGATCTGGAAGATGGAGACCGCGCGCCTCTGCCACACGCTAAGCACCTTGCTCAAGAACGGCTTGCCGCTGCTCAGTGGACTCAAACTAGCCAAGGAGGTGGTCAACAACCGCAAGATCGGCGATGGGCTTGACGAGGTTGCCGAAGATCTCAAACATGGCCGCGGCCTCGCCGAGCCGCTGACCAGCCGCAGCGTGCTGCCGCAGCTCGCGCTGCAGATGATCCGTGTCGGCGAGGAATCCGGTACCCTGGATGCCATGCTCGCCAAGGTCGCCGACATCTTCGACCGCGAGACCCGCACCAGCGTCCAGCGCATGCTGACCCTGCTCGAGCCGGCGCTGATCATCGGCCTCGGCGTCATCGTCGCTGGTATCATCATCTCCATCCTGATGGCGATCCTCGGCGCCAATGAGCTGGTGTTTTAGTGAGGTTTTGTCAGACCACGCAATGAGAGGCGTTCTACATTGATGGAAGCTATCGCCCTGTCTCGCCCGGAAAAGCCGCTGAATCGGCAGATTCTCGACCGCCAGCGCCACCGGCTGTGTCGCGCCGATTATCACCGGATGGCTGAAGCGGGCATTTTTTCTGAAGACGATCATATTGAACTGATCGCTGGGGAACTGGTTGATATGCCACCCATTGGCGACGAGCATGCGGGGTTGACGACCCAACTCAATCATCTCATCCATCGCAGTGGCGTCAAGGATGCACTCGTGTCGGTGCAAAGCCCGCTGGTCTTGGATGACCACAGCGAGCCCGAGCCGGATTTGATGCTGCTGCGTTTCTGCTCGGACTATTACAAGCAGGCCAAGCCGCGCGCGGCCGATGTGCTGCTGTTGATCGAGGTCGCGGATTCTTCGCTGAGCTATGACCGCTCGGTCAAGCGGCCACTCTATGCCCAACATGGCATCGTGGAAGTCTGGATCGTGAATCTTCAAGATCGCGTGGTGGAAGTCAATCGCGATCCGGATGGGCAGGATTATCGGGACACTTGGTTGGCACGCGCCGGGGATCTGTTGCAGTCGCGACAGGCGCCAGATTTTACCCTTTGCGTCTCCGAGTTGCTCGCTTAGGAGGCCGGATGCCGTCACCGAATGGCCGACGGCGCTGCACTTGTTCGAACGCTATGCACCCTCTCAATTCAACCATGAAGATTGATCTCATGCTCCCAACACGATGCTCAAAGTCCCAACGAAACAGCCGCGGCTTCACTCTGGTCGAACTCTTGGTCGTGCTTGCCATCCTTGGCCTGCTCGCGGGCCTGGTCGGACCGCAGGTGATGAAATTCCTCGGCAGCTCCAAGACCAAGACCGCTGCGCTGCAGATCGAAGACCTTGGCGCCACGCTGGATCTCTATCGGCTGGAGGTTGGCCGTTACCCTGGCACCAACGAAGGACTCGAGGCCTTGGTCGCCGATCCGGGCAACACCCCGAACTGGAACGGCCCCTACCTAAAGAAATCTCAGGTGCCGAAAGACCCCTGGGGTAACGACTATCAGTACCGCTCGCCAGGTCAGAACGGTCCTTATGATATCTGGTCGCTGGGTGCCGATGGCCAAGAGGGTGGCGAGGGTGAGAACCAAGACATCAAGAGCTGGGAAAGCACCTGAGTCGATGCGGCCCAAGCACGCTGGTGGGTTGGAAAGTCTGCAAGACCGTTGCCACGGGCTTCACCCTGGTTGAGCTGATCGTCGTGCTCGCCATCGGCGGTCTCTTGCTCACGCTCACGCCGCCGCTGATCACCGCCGCCCTGCCGGGCGTCGAACTCAAGGCCGGCGCCCGTCGCGCCGCCGGCGCCTTGCGCCAGACGCGCGAGATCGCCATCGCCAAGGGCACCGACGCGGTCTGGCTGCTCGATACCGAGAACGGCCGGTATCGGATCGAGGGCCAGGCGCGCACGGGAGCCTTGCCCGACGGCATCGACATCGAGTTGGTCACAGCACGAGATGAGTTGCGCAGCGAGCGCATCGGCGGTATCCGCTTCTTTCCCGACGGCACCTCCTCCGGCGGCCGCCTGATCCTCAAGCGCGGCGAGGGTGGCTACCAGGTAGGCGTCAACTGGCTGACAGGCCGCATCCTGGTCGCTGATTGGGAACCGGAATGATGAACCGTTCGAGTGGCCTTCGAGTTCGGCGGATTGGTCCGCGACAGCAGCGGAGGCCGCGACAGCAACGGGGCTTTTCGCTGCTCGAGGTCTTGGTCGCCTTCGCGATCCTCGCCCTTAGCATGGGCGTACTCTTGCAGATCTTCTCCAAGGCCATGACCACGACCGCCATCAGCGAGACCTACAGCCGCGCGGTCGCGCTCGCCGAGGCCAAGCTCAACGCCGTCGGTGTCGATGTGCCGCTGGAAGAAGGCGTTTACAGCGGCGACCCGGAGCAGGGCATGGATTGGATCATCGCGATCGAACCCTATCAACCGCAACAGGGTCCATTCCAGGATGCGTTTGGCGAGGCCCCACCGCTGCAGCCCTATCAGGTGACTGCGGTGGCGTCCTGGCCGAGTGTGCGCGGGACGCGACGCGTGAGCCTGCGAACGATTCGTCTGGGGGAAGCGTTTTGATGCGCTCCCGAGCGTCGCGCGGCTTCACCCTGGTCGAGCTGCTGATCGCCTTGTCGCTGATCAGTCTCATCACGCTGCTGCTCTTCTCCGGGCTGCGCTTGGGTTCGCGCAGCTGGGAAGCGGTGGAGACGGTCTCGGAGCGGGTCGCCGATCTGCGCATCGCGCGCAACCTCATCGAGCGCGCGTTGCGCCAGACCCAAGCGCTCACGCTGGTCGTCGATGGCGTCGAGCGGTCGGTCTTCGCCGGTGAGGCCGAGGCGCTGGAATGGGTCGCGCCGCTCTCGAACCATGTCGGCATCCCGGGACTCTATATCCTGCGCCTCAACCTGGAAGAGGCTGGCGAGTATCCGCGCCTGGTCCTGACCCGCTGGCTGCTGCATGACGAGGTCTTGAACGACGGCGCTGAGAATCCGATCTGGGAGCCGCTGATGGAGGGCGTTGGCTCGAGCGCCGAGCAGGGGCCGTTCGACCGTGACCTTGCCCAAGGCGCCTATGGCCGCACAGTCCTGCTGCCGCAGGTCGAGCGTTTTCGACTCGAGTATTTCGGCCGGCTGTCGGGCGGTTTCGAGCGCGAGTGGTCCGAGGAATGGATCGATCAACGCGCGCTGCCGGAGGCCGTGCGCTTGACCCTGAGCACGCCGGAGCAGCAATGGCCAGCGGCCTTGGTGAGGCTGCCCGGCCCGCAGGTGATTCGTGATCAGGATCGCTGAGCCGCATTCGCTAGCATCGCATCCACCGCGCTCAAACTCGCGTGGAATTGCGCTAGTGCTGGTCATGTGGGTACTCGCGCTGCTCACGGTCATCGCGCTCGCGCTGACCCAGATCCAGCGCACCGAGGGCGCGCTGACCGCGAACCAGCTCGATCGTGCACGCTTTCGCGCCCATGCGTCTGGCATCTTGAATCTGGTGGCGCTGGACCTTCTCAGCACGCCGGCCACGACCTTCGACGACGCAGCGATAACCTGGATTCCGGATGGCCGAGCACAACCGTTTCGGTTCAACGGGGAGGATTTCATCGTCACCCTCTCCAACGAAGGCTCCAAATTCGACCTGAATACCATTGAGCGAACCCAACTGCTGACCTTGATCGAGCTGGCACAGGACCCCGAGCGCCCGGATGAACTGCAGCGCGACCAGCTTGCCGACGCCATTCTCGACTGGCGCGATGACAACGATCTCGCGCGTCTCAACGGGGCCGAGGACGCTGATTACGCCTCGGCCGGCTTGCCCTATGGCGCCGGCGACAGGCCTTTCCGCAGCGTCGAAGAGCTGCGCCAGGTGCTTGGGATGCCGGCCTCGATCCATGCCAGGCTCGCCCCTTATCTGACGGTCGAATCCAGCAGGGCGAACCCCTATGCGGCCTTCTCGGCAGGTCAAGGGGCTGAGCAGGGGCAAGGCCAGATCGACGAGGCCTTCGCCGCCGCGCCCGTGTTAGTGGCGCTCCATGGCTATGCGCTCGAGGATGCTCAGCACCTCGTCGAGGAACGCTTTCAAGGGCTCTTCGTCGACGATGACGAGGGGCAACGCGCGCCACTGGACCGGGGCGGTCCGCGTTATCATCTCCAGATCACGCATCAGCGCTCCGGCGGGGGTGGCCCGACCATGGAGGCGTTGATCCATGTCGAGCCGGCGAATCCAGCCGCGTTCGAGGTGCTGTGGCAACGTTTCGGCGCCAAGGCGGCGAACACGGATCCCGACTCAACTTCCGGCTCAAATCCCGACGACGGTGCCGTTGCATGGCCCTAACCGATGCCCTCTCTCGCCTCAAACAGCCCTCGCTGAGTGCATCGAGCCTTGGCCTCGTGCTGGCGCGCTGGCGGCGGCAGTGGCTGGACTGCCTGCCGCGCGGGCCCAGGATCTGGCTGGCCTCGCGTCATCCTGATCTCGTCATCGCGCCACGGGGCGACACGGCCGAGGTCTTTCGCGACATCATTGGCGAGCGACAACTGCTGAGCGTGATCGATCCGCACGCCTCGGATAGCGTGCTGGCCATCGACGCCGGTGGCAAACAAACCTGGCGCAGGACGATCCTAGAGCTGCCAGCGGAGGTCGTGCTCTTGCGGCGCTTGGTCTTGCCGACCCAGGTGCGCGACCATCTGCGCCAGGTCTTGACCTATGAACTCGATCGGCTGACCCCGTTCAGTCCCGCCGAGGTCTTCTTCGACGCACGTGTCACAACGCTGCTCGGGCAGGGGGGTAAAATCGAGGTCGAACTCGCGCTCTGTCAGCGCGAGCGCGCGAGCGCCTGGCTCGCATCGCTACGCTCAGCGCCCACGCCTGTCACCAAGCTGACCTGGGCCGGTGCCTGGCCCGAGGCCAACCTGCTGCCGTCCGAGGCGCGCCCGCGTCCGCGACGCCTGCCTTGGATACTGACCTGGCTGCTGGGCCTGCTGGTAGTCGCGCTCCTTGCCGCCGTGCTGATCACGCCGCTCTGGCAACGGGCACACGAGCAACAGCGGCTGACGCAGGCGTTGCGCGGGCTGAGCGCCCAGGCCCAGGAAGTGTCGGAGGTGCGCGAAGCGCTCGAGCGTGCCCGCCTCGGCAGCGTCGCCGTGCTCGAGCGCAAGCGCGAGTATCCACGGATGACCGAGCTGATGCTCGAACTCACCGAGCTGCTGCCGGATGGGACCTGGGTGCAGACGCTGAATTATCGCGACGGCGCCGTCGACATCCGGGGTGAGTCGACGCAGGCGACGGCTTTGATCGGTCTCCTCGAGCGTGGCCTTGGGATCAACAACGTCACCTTTCGCTCACCGGTGATGCAGATCGATGCCAGCGGCAATGAGCGGTTCCACATCGCCCTCGACTATCGCTCGATGGAGTCGCCATGAGCGCCGCTGACCCCATGAGCGCGGCTGGCAGCCTCGCCTCCAGTTCCAGTTCCAGTTCCAGTTCCAGCTCCAGCCCTAGCCAGCGCCAACGCAGGCTCTGTCTCGCGGTGCTAGCGGCGATCGTCCTCGTCCCGCTCGCGCTCGCGACGCTCGTCGGCCTGGTCTGGCTGGAGCGGATGCAGACCCTGGAGCGCGGAATCCAAGGTGATCTTGACAGATTGCAGCACTATCAACGGTTGGTGGCCACCTTGCCCACGCTGCGCCAGGCACTCGAGGAGGAGCAGTCGAACGACGCCTTCAAGGCCTACTACTTCGATGCGGATACCCCGGCCATTGCCGGCGCCCAGCTGCAAAGCGAGGTTCAAGACATGGTGCGCAATGCCGGTGCGCGCCCGGTGAGCGCCCAGGTGCTGCCAAGCGATGAAAAAGACGATCCGCCACGGGTGCGGGTGCGCATCCAGCTCCAAGGAACGACGGATCAGCTCTTCGATGTCCTCTACCGGGTCGAATCCGCGCGTCCGTTTCTCCTGATCGACCAGATGTCGATCCGCTCGCAAGCGAGTTCGAACCAGCGCCGAGGGCGCCAAACGGTGCGCGGAGCGCCGAGGCCCGATCAGCAGGATCAGTTGACGGTGAGACTCGACATCTTCGGCTATTTCTTGGGGACGACCGGATGAAGCGCCTGCTGCTTGGCCTCGCCCTGCTGTTGACGGCCGGCCTGCTGCTGCAGTGGCTGGATTGGCGCACACCGCTGCCCGAGGCCGAGGAGGGCGCCGGACTCTCCGATCTGGTCAGCGCGCCGGCCGCGCCCGATCCCAACCAGGCGATCCCCATGCTGCGGCCCGAGGACGAGTATCTCGCCGTCATCGAGCGGCCGCTGTTCCTCCCGGAGCGGCGCCCGCCGACCGAGGAGCCCGTCGATCTGAACGCCGACGATCTCTCCCAAGAGGTCGCCGAGCTGGAGAAGCTCGATGTGAGCGCGACCCTGATCCTGTCGCCCAGCGAGGCATCGGTCTGGCTGAAGGATCCGGCCCGGCCCGAACTCGTGCGGCTGAGACTGGGCGAGGAGTATCAGGGCTGGACCGTAGCGGGCATCGAGACCGATCGCATCCTGATGGAACGACAAGGGACGACGGAAACGTTAGACTTGCTCGATTATTCTGCGTCACCTCCGTCCTCCTCACCGTCACGGTCAAGGCAACCCGTCCAACAACGGGGCGGGGCGCCGGCTCGGAACCATTCAACATCCGCTGCCGGTCCCGCGCCAGTCTCCCGATGATCTCTCGCCACTGTTCCATGTGCATCCAGAGCCAGCACCGGTATCCCATCAGGCGTTCCTGGGCGCGATCCGCGTGGCTCCCGCGCCTGCTCGTCGTCCTTGCGCTCTTACTCACGCTCCCGGGCTGCCAGTCGCTGGTCTGGGATCCAACGGCGGAGATCTCGAAGGCCGAAGGGCATGTCAACGTCGAGGAGCCGTTGACAGGCTCCCGCAGAGAGGTGCGCGCCGCCGGCGGGATCTCCCTGGGTGACGATGCCCCCGCTGGCGCCGAGGACTCGCTGCAGAGCGGTACCGGAACCTTCGTGCGGCCGGTTGCCGCCCCCCAGAGTTCGGCAGACCGGGGCTCCGGTCCCGATGTGTCCTTGAACTTCGATAACACCGACATCCGTGAAGTCGTCAAGATCATCCTCGGCGATGTCCTCGAGGTCAGCTACACGCTGGACCCATCCGTGCAAGGCACCGCATCCCTGACCACGGCCCGCCCCCTGAGCCGTGATCTGCTCATCCCCACGCTCGAGACCTTGCTACGGATGAACAACGCCGCTCTGATCGAGCGCGGCGGGCGCTACCAAGTGGTGCCAGTCAATAACGCCAGGCAAGGACGCGTCGTGCCCCAGCTTGGCAGCTCCTCGCGGGCCCTACCCGAGGGCTACAGCGTCCAGGTGGTGCCGCTGCAATACATCGGCGCGGCCGAGATGACCGACATCCTCGAGCCACTCGCGCCCGAAGGCAGCATCGTTCGCATCGACACGCTCCGAAATCTGATCGTCGTCGCCGGCACCAGCCCCGAGATGAGCAGCATGCTGGACACCATCCAGATGTTCGACGTCGACTGGATGGCCGGTCTCTCGGTCGGCTTCTTCACTCTCGAGTATGCCAAGGTTGGCGATGTGGTCACGCAGCTCGAAACGCTGCTCGCCGATGAAGCGGTCAACTCGGCGCAAGGGCTGTTTCGTTTCGTCACCGTCGAAAGCGCCAATGCGCTGCTGGTGGTCTCGCCGCAGCAGAGCTACCTGGCCCGCATCGAGGATTGGATCAAACGCTTGGATTTGGCGGAGGCATCCGGAACCTCGGCCCGGCGCCTCTATGTCTACCGTGTGCGCCATGGCGATGCCGAAAACCTGGCCGATATCCTAACCACGCTCTTCTCCGAGGAGGGCGCGAGTCGTGGAGGAAGCAGCCGCAGCGTCGGCGGTCTCGCGCCGGGGCGCGAGCAGGCATCGATCGGGGAAGGCGATTCCAGCTCCGGCAGCGGATCAATGCGCTCGGCCGCGCGTGGTTCCAGCGCGAGCACGGTGACCCTCTCCTCGGAAGTGAGCATCGTTGCCGACATCGTCAACAATTCGCTTCTGGTGCGCTCCAGCCCGCGCGATTACAAAAAGATCCTGGACGCACTCAAGCAGCTCGACATCGTGCCCCTGCAGGTGCTGGTGGAGGCGACCATCGTCGAGATCCAGCTCACCGGCAACCTCAAGTATGGCGTGCAGTGGCGCTTCAAGGGGCCGGCGGTCGACGGCTACCAGAGCCGCCCGTCCCTCACCGAGGGCAACAGCGAGACGCCCGCGCCGAGCTTCCCCGGCTTCAACTGGTCGGTCGTGCTGCAGCCGAGCACCATCAGGGCGACCCTCTCGGCACTGGCCGACGATAACCTGGTCAACGTGCTGTCCTCGCCGACGGTGATGGTGATGGACAACCAGGAAGCCAAGATCGAGGTCGGCGATGAGGTGCCGATCCTGACCACCACACAGCAGGGCCTCTCGGATAACGACCGCATCCTCAATCAGATCGAATACCGGCAAACCGGCGTGCTGCTCTCGGTGACACCCCGAGTGACCCCAGGTGGCATGGTGCAGCTACAGATCGACCAGCAAGTCAGCTCGGTGCTCAACGAGGACGGCCCCCGCGGCCCCTCATTTCGCAATCGCACCATCACCAGCAATGTGGCCGTGCGCTCCAACCAAGCAGTGGTCCTCGGCGGCCTCATCCAAGACGATACCTCGAGCGGTAAATCCGGTGTTCCCGGGCTCTACCGCGCGCCGATCATCGGGCCGCTGTTCGGGCAGACCTCCAAAACTGCCCGCCGCACCGAACTGGTGGTGGTGCTCACGCCTAGAGTGATCGCCGGCGATCACGACATCGACGCGGTGACGCGTGACTTTCGGCGGAAGGTGAAGAATCTTGATCCGCGTTTTTGACGACAGGTTCGCGTCGGGTGAGATTACGCTTGGTGAAACCGCACCGGATGAAAACGCGCCGTGTGAGACCACGCCAGCTCAAACCATGGCGATGAGGCAGGATCACGCGGCCATCGCGCGCGAGGTGTTTCGCATTGAGGCCGAGGCGATCGCCGGGCTGGAGGCGAATCTCGATGGGCGTTTCACGCAGGCCGTGGAGGCCATCCTCGCGGCGACAGGTCGCGTCATCGTCTGCGGCATGGGCAAATCCGGCATCATCGGCAAGAAGATCGCCGCGACCTTGGCCAGCACCGGCACGCCGGCCTTCTTCATGCATCCCGGCGAGGCGTTCCATGGCGATCTCGGGATGGTCACGCCCGAGGATCTCTTCGTCGCCATCTCCCATTCCGGCGAAACCGAGGAATTGCTCAAGTTGCTGCCGTTCCTGCAAGAGAACGGAAACAGCATCATCGCCATCACCGGCAACAGCCGCTCCACCCTGGCCCAGCACAGTCGCGCGCATCTCTCGGTTCGGGTCGCGCGCGAGGCCTGTCCGCTGCAGCTCGCCCCGACCGCTTCGACGACGGCGACCTTGGCGATGGGGGATGCGTTGGCGGTGGCCCTGATGAAGGCGCGCGATTTCCAGGCCCACCACTTCGCCCGTTTCCACCCCGGCGGCAGTCTTGGCCGGCGCCTGCTGCAGCGCGTGCGTGACGAGATGCGCAGCGACAAGCTGCCCTTCATCGCGCCGCACGCGAGTGCCGATCAGGTGCTCGCGGCAGTCACCGATGGCGGTCTTGGCGTTGCGCTGGTCAGCGACGAGGGCGGCCAGGTGGTCGGCGTCATCACCGATGGCGATCTGCGGCGCGCGGTGCAGCGATACCGCCAGACCTTCTTCAGTCGCACCGCCGCCGATCTGATGACGGCAAAGCCGGTGACCATTGGCGTCGATAGCAACATGCACATGGCCATCGAGCTGATGGCCGAGCATCACATTACCCTGCTCGTGGTCGTCGATGGCGAGCAGGTGGTTGGCGTGGTACAGAAATGAGCCTGATGGAATCCGTTGTCGATATCATCATCCCGGTCTACCGAGGCGCCGAGGAAACCCGCGCCTGCATCGACTCGGTGTTGGGCTGGCCACAACGCACGCCGCATCAGGTCATCGTCATCGACGATGCCTCGCCGGACGCCGAGCTGCGACAGTATCTCGACACGCTCGTCGACGATTCCCGCGTCGAACTGATTCGCCAGCCCGAGAATCGGGGCTTCGTCGCCACCGCCAATCTCGGCATGTGGCTGCACCGCGAACGTGATGTGGTCTTGCTCAACAGCGACACCGAGGTCGCCAACGATTGGCTCGATCGGCTGCATGCCTGTGCCGCAACGGACTACCGCATCGCCACCGTCACGCCCTTCTCCAACAACGCGACCATTTGCAGCTATCCGCGTATCGGCGAGGAGAACGCGCTGCCGTCCGATCTGGACACCGCCGCCCTTGATGATTTATTCCGGCGCCATAATGCCGGCGCCATCGTCGAGCTGCCGACCGGCGTCGGCTTCTGTCTCTACATGACGCGCGCCGGCATCGAAGGACTCGGGGGCTTCGATGAGGACAGCTTCGGCGCCGGTTACGGCGAAGAAGTCGACTACTGCATGCGCGGGCGTATCGCTGGCTGGCGCAATCTGCTCTGCGCCGATGTCTTCGTCCGTCATCAGGGCGGGGTGTCGTTCCAAGACACCGGTGCCGCCCGGCGCAAAGCCGCTCAGCGCTTCATCGACGCGCGTTTTCCGGAGTATCCCCAGCTCGTCGCCGATTTCTTCCAGCGCGACCCGCCGCGACCCTTCCGCCGTGCCGTCGATCTGGCCCGATTCTGTGGCTCGACCCGCCCGCGCTTGCTGTTCATCAGCCACAACTGGGGAGGTGGTGTCGATCGCCATGTGCAGCAGCTTGCCTCAGCGCTGGCCGATCAAGCCGAGGTCTTGTCACTACAGCCGCAACGCGGCGGTATGGCTGTCCTACAGTGGCTGCGCGCTGGCGAAGACCTGGCCATCTATCGGGCCTTAGTGGCCGATGAGACCGATTCTTGGATCGAACTGCTGGCTGCGCTCGGGCTGAGCCGTGTGCATTATCATCATGTCCAAGGCTTCCCGCCTTGGATTCTGGGACTTGCCGAGACTCTTGGACTGCCATACGACGTCACCCTGCACGACTATCTGCCGGTCTGCCCGCAGTTGCACTTCGTCGATGCCTCGGGGACTTATTGCGGCGAGCCTTCGGACCCGGCAGTGTGCGAGCGTTGCATCGCCGAACGGCCGCATCCCTGGGGGCTTGATATCGGCGCCTGGCGCACGCGATTCCTCGACTGGCTCGCCGCTGCCGAGCGCGCCATCGCCCCCTGCGCCGATGTTGCGGCGCGCATGAAACGCTATCGACCCGATCTCCCGCTCGTCACCTGGCCGCATCCAGAGGCCAAGGGGTTGGGGCCTTATCCGTTGACGCGGCGCAGCCTGGCGCGGCGCAAGATCCTCTTGCTCGGCAGCCTGTCCGATGCCAAGGGCCTTAGCCTGGTCTCCGCTGCGGCGATCGAGGCCGCGCGTCAGGGCCTGCTGTTGGACTTGCGTGTCATTGGCGCGATCCGCCGCCGAGTCCCCCTCTGGCCGGAAGCCAACCTGAGTGTCCATGGCGAATATGCCGAGCCGGACCTGCCAGCAATCCTCGAACGCGAGCGCCCGGACGCCTTCCTGTTCGCGTCCGTGATCCCGGAAACCTTCTCCTACACGCTTTCGCTGGCGATGCGCACCGGCCTGCCCATTGTCGCGCTCGACATCGGCGCTATCGGCGAGCGGTTGCGCGACTATCCCGAAGCGATCTTGCTGCCACCCAAGATCGACGGGCAGGCAATGGTTGCACAGCTCGATCACTTGCCGTGCGCCTATGCGCTGAGGATAGCCAACGAGCCAGTGATGCCCTTAAGTCTTGGCCTGCCGGAGACCGAGTATGTCGATCGCTACTTAGCCCCGATCTCGCCGGTTGGAGCGGTGGAGCCAATCAAACCTGCCGCAAGCCAGTTCTATCCCCCGCACCATAAAGCTGACCTGGCACCGCCGGTGCAGGTGCTTTACGAGCATGGCGTGATCTGCGGGATGACCGAAGCGCGCGCCCAGTTGGAGCGTGAGCTTGCCGATGTCGAGCAACAACGATCCGAGGTCGCCGAGCTGAAACGCTCTCTTGGCAACTTCGACCGCGCCCATCGACGCCATGTTCAGCACCTCGAATCCAAGATCAATGCGTTGCAAGCCCGCAACGACGAGCTGCAGCAGAGCACCTTCTGGCGTATGACCGGTCCACTGCGCTGGACCGTACAGCACGGCCGGACCATGACCGCGACAGTTCGCGCGCTGCCCAACCGGCTGCCCCGTGGGCTGGCGCTGGCGCGCCGACTGCTCGCGGAGCAGGGTTGGCGGGGGCTAGCTGCCGAGATTCGCCGCCGCCAAGGTCGAGCAGTCCGCATCGATCCACGGCTTGCTGTCGACTATCAGGTGGACGACGATATCCGCCCACTTGCGCTGCCCGTGGTCGACGACCCCGAGGTCAGCATCATCATCCCGAGCTATGGTCAGCACGAGCTTGCGTACACCTGCCTGAAGAGCCTGGCCGAGCACCCGCCTGGGTTCGGCATCGAGGTGCTGCTGATCGATGATCATGCCCCAGAGCCGGCCGCCGACGCCTTGGCCGCGATCGAAGGCCCGACCCTGATCCGCAACGCCGAAAACCTCGGTTTCCTGCGCAGTTGCAACCGGGCCGCCGAGCAGGCGCGGGGGCAGTATCTGCTGCTTCTAAACAACGACACCTTGCTGCTCGAGGGCTGTCTCGACGCCCTGCACCGCGCCTTCGCCGAACACGAGCGCGTCGGTGCCGTCGGCGCGCGGCTGATTTATCCCGATGGCCACCTGCAAGAGGCCGGCGGGATCGTCTGGAAGGACGGCTCGGCCTGGAACTGGGGGCGTGGCGAGCATCCGGAGGATCCGCGCTTCAACTACGTGCGCGAGGTCGACTATTGCTCTGCGGCCTGCCTCATGGTACCGACCGCCCTGTTTCGGGAGCTTGGCGGTTTCGACGAGCGCTACGCGCCCGCCTATTACGAGGACACCGATCTTTGCCTGGCACTGCGCGATCGCGGCTACTCCGTGCTCTATCAGCCGGCTGCGACCGTCGTTCACTTCGAGGGGGCTTCGCACGGTACCGATGAATCCGCCGGTCTCAAGGCTTATCAGGTCCGCAACCGTGACCTTTTCCGCCAAAAATGGGCCATCCGACTGCAGCACCATTTGGACAACGGCGTTTGCCCGGAACGCGAGCGTGACCGTGTGGATGGGCCCCGGGTGCTCTGGATCGAGGCCTGCATGCTGACGCCGGATCAAGATTCCGGCTCGCTGCGAACCTGGAGGCTGCTGCAGCTACTCCGAGAACTCGGCTGCAAGGTCACCTTCATGGCCGACAACCTGGAAGCCATAGCGCCCTATGCCGATCAGCTCCGTCAGGCCGGCATCGAGGTCCAGTCAGCGCCCCACACCAGCTCCGTCAGCGCGTATCTGGACACTGAAGGTGCTCATCAGGATGTGATCGTGCTCTGTCGGCACTACATCGCCATCCGCTATGTCGATCAGGTGCGCCGGGTGGCGCCGCAGGCACGCTTGATCTTCGATACCATCGATCTCCACTATCTACGTTTGCGACGCCAAGCCGAGCTGGACCAGAATCCGAGCACGCGCGTCGCTGCGGATTTGGCCTATCGCGAGGAATTGAGCATCGCTGAGCGCAGCGACATAACCTTGGTCGTCAGTGATATCGAAGCACGTGAACTCGCCCGCGAACTGCCTGGCACTCGTGTTGAGATCCTGAGCAACGTGCATGATCCGATCGATGAAGTGGCCCCAGCTGCGGGACGGCAACATATTCTGTTCGTCGGTGGGTTCCAGCATCCGCCTAACATCGATGCCGTGGAGTTCTACGCTCGGGAGATCTGGCCCGCCTTCCGCGAGGACCATCCGGATGCGCGAACCTACATTGTCGGTAGCCGGATGCCCCTGGAACTGCGCCGCCTCGGTGAAGCCGCCGGCTTGGAGATGCTCGGTTATGTTGCGGACTTGCAGCCGCTGCTCGCCAGCTGCCGCTTGTCGGTGTCGCCGCTGCGCTATGGCGCCGGCGTTAAAGGCAAGGTCAACCAGAGTCTCGCTGTGGGCCTGCCAGTCGTCGCAACCTCCGTCTCCATCGAGGGCATGGCGCTAGAGCACCAACGCGACATCCTAGTCGCCGATGAGCCAGCGGCCTTCATGGCCGCAATGTCGTGCCTTTATACCGATGACAGCCTTTGGGATCGGCTGTCGGAAAATGGCCGTGAGCGCATTCGCGAACAGTTCTCGACTGAGGTGGCATTGGCGACCCTGCGTCGGATTCGATCTGCTAAACGCTCGCAACCTAAATGTTGTGACTTTAGCGCAACAGCCGCAACAAGCCATCATGATGCGGCTTAAGTCTTTTTAAATCAAAAAGATAAAGCATTTTTTGCGGCTTGCTATTGGTTGCTTTTGAGGCCAGATACCGCCATTAACCGTCGCAAAAAAAATAGAGTTGCGAAACGGGCACAGTCTTGCTAGATTTCAAAGGTGTCCCAAGGTAAGGCAAAACCTGTATTCTGTGATCCGTGGGCATCACAATCAGTCTTGACGACAACCGCTTAGCTGACATACTTAGTGTTGCATATGACAAGTAACGGCCAACTCAAAGTCGCCTCTGTTTTGATAGCCGCGTTGATGGGAGCATTGTTGGTCAGCTTGTCAGCCATCGGTGATGAAAAGCAGGAACCAGCAGTCGATGCCGCCGAGAGCGGACCGAAACAGGCGAAGGCGCGGCAGGCCAGCGATGGCGAGGACTCCATCCCTGTGAAGCCCCATAAATCGGTTGCCAAGCAGCAAGAGAAACCAGAGGCCGGCACGCCCGAAGCTCGGCTCTGGGAGCGCGTCGAGGCACGCTGGACGGCTCTCGCCAAGGGGGATTTTGCCGCAGCCTACAAATATGAGACGCCAGGCTACCGTGACACAATGACCCCCCAAGAATTTCAATCCCAATTCGGTAGTGCCGTTCGTTGGCTCGGCGCCGAAGTCCAGCACTTGGATGTGTCGGAGACTGGAGACCGGGCGGAAGTCAAGGTGTTGCTGGAATATGAGGCGCCCATGCCCACTGGCGACACCTACACCAACCGCCGGCCCCTGAAAGAGCGATGGATCGCCTCCGAAGGAGACTGGTGGTATGTGCGTGACTGATGTCGCGTTAACGCGATCGATGGATAGGCTGCCCTGGGCTATGGCTGTACGCCATCACGGTCTTAGGTTATATTCATCGTGCGTTGGGCTGCGTGTGTTGGATTGCCCCCGCTCCTGCCAGACGTTGCATCACCGGCTCCGGTTCTCACGTTTCGTAAACCCTACAAGG
The DNA here is from genome assembly GCF_059621085.1 of Halochromatium sp. NSM3. Classification (NCBI taxonomy): domain Bacteria; kingdom Pseudomonadati; phylum Pseudomonadota; class Gammaproteobacteria; order Chromatiales; family Chromatiaceae; genus Halochromatium; species Halochromatium sp. NSM3. The sequence goes on from NZ_JCAQIA010000001.1 coordinate 201,341, forward strand.
GAGACCTGAAATGAAGCTTAGCTTTACACGACAAAAGACAGCGGTTGCCATCGCGGCTGCACTGGCGGCAGGTGCATCGGCGCCCGCGTTTGCTGTTAGCCACTCTGACACAGGCCTGGGCGAAGTGGCTCTCGTTCCTTATTACACGGTTCGGGATAATTACGACACGAATATCAGCGTTGTCAACACCTCTGATCGTTACGTGGTCGCATTCAAGATTCGCTTCCGGGAGGGTTCGAACAGCCGAGACGCTCGCGACTTCAACGTCTTCCTGTCACCCAACGATGTTTGGACGGCGACCGTCTCCATGGGCGCTGATGGTGAAACGCCCTACATCCAAACCGCAGACACGAGTTGTACCGCACCTTGGGTTGGAAGCGACAGGCAGAGAAGCTTCGTTGTAGTCGGTCAAACCGCAGACGGCCGTGATATCAAACAGCTTGATATGACGAACATCGCCTATGCGGGTGGGTCGGTGCTGCCTCCTGATGGTGGTCCAACGTCGATTGAACGGGCTCAGGAAGGCTATATCGAAGTTATCGAGATGGGTGTTGCCTCGCCTAACCCGAATGAGAGCGAGCTGGGTAGTCTTGCAGTTCACGGTCCCACTCAGAATTGCGCCTACCTGGCGGGAGTCTATAATCCAGTTCTCAACCCGGTGACGGCGTTGGGATCTGGGCCGATGCAGTGTAACGATACTACAACACCTAATGGTGCTGCTGTTACTGGAAATGACGCATTTAGGGCTGAGTATTGTGAGCCTCTAAATATCCTGAAGGTAGCCGCCAACTTAATCAAAGTTGATGAAGGTGTTGCCGGGGGGATGCCAATCTCGATGCTGTCAAACTTCTTCAACCCGAACACTGTTGAGGTTCTGAACAATCCGAGCCCCCTAGACATTAATGCAGAGCCGCAGTTGGAAACGCCGAACCTTAATTTCGCCTTCCCCGAAATATCGGCTCAGATCGCGAATGGCATACCAATCTCTGCGGATTTCACTGGACAGATCGAGGGAGGTGCTAAAGCCGTTAGTAGCCTATTTTCCGCGACCGATGTGATCAACGAGTATGCAGTGGGTGGTGCTGCACAGACCCAGACCGCTTGGGTCGTGACATTTCCAACCAAAAACTTCTATGTAGATGACGGCGCATTCTCTGCACCAGTCGCGCCGTTTCAGCAGCTCTACAGGAATGGCGTTTCCTGTGTCACGGTCGATTTCGACTACTATGACCGGGAAGAAAATTCTCCAATTACGCCGACTGGGGAGGTGCTACCCTCGCCGCCGCCTGTGACGCCCATCCCAACAAATTCGATCTGCGACGAGTCACAGATCTTGAATTTCGGCTCGGATGACTTGTTCTCATCGCAGCACAACTATGTTGTGGATCGCGAGGCCGGATTTGATTCAGGCTGGATGCGCCTCGGCTTTCCAAATGCAGGTTCAATCCAAAGCAATAATGGGATCATTTTCGAGGGTCTTCCAACAATCGGATTTTCGATGAAAACCTTGAACAATGGAGTGGTCGGAAATGCGCTTCGCACCTATGGTGTTACTTCGGAGCACGCGTTTCAGCGAACGATCATCCAGCCGACTCCGTAAAGCAAGTTTTAGCGGAGCCTAGCCTCGGATGAAGGCTTAAACCGGGTCTCCAGGGAAGGAGGCCACAGGTCGTCCAAACTTAATTCTGCAATCTAGCCATCATATTCCGCTTTTTTCATATCCTTAACGAGTCACTCATGCACCGAAATACCATTATCTCTGCCATCTCAGCCTTGGTCTTGGTATCCCCGTCCGGTGCTAAATCCCAAATTGCTAATCTATTTGATCAGTCTGGCTCTCTGGCTGCTAGCTGTACCTATTCTTCAATCCTTGTTTCGGGTATCGAGGCAAATGGAGCAACCATTGAGTGTAACGGCTCTGTTGATGTGCCTGATGAAATCCTAGAGCAAGCACTCAAAGGCCGCACTCTGAATCTCAATGGAGAGAACATTGCCATCCGGCAAACCGATAGCTTTTTGATAGTACCTGAAGGCGGAGATTCTGGAGAAAATACTCCACCGAGAATCAGTGATCAGCAAGCAAATGCAACTGCTAGCAGCACCAGCATAACAATCGATGTACTGGCTGCTGCAATAGATCTTGATCCGGGTGATTCTATAACACTTGATTCGGTCGAAGCGGTTGGCGAAACACAGGGGATCGCACGTATACAGCAACAAAAGATTGTGTATTCGCCACCCTCAACATTGACACATTCTGCAACGGATACATTTGTCTTTTGGATTAAAGATAGCCAGAACGCTAGAACCGAGGCAAAGCTAACAGTGTTGATATCGCCGGGTAACAACGATGACGGCAATGGAAATAACAACAATGGTGGATGTGATCCTGTGGCCGGGGGTGCTGATTGTTTTGGCCAAACTTGGAATGGGGCTTGGTATACCCTGGAAGATGAATTGGCCGGTCGTGTATCCGAACCATTGTTCCACCCAGACAGAGAAAATTATACAATAGCGATTTTTTCGCCGCCTAACGATGATGGGGAGAGCCACTGGGGCTGTGGACCTGAATCTTATCCGTTAGTAGATGTGAAGCCTCAATGCGATTGGACGGCTTCACTTCAAGGGAATATCACCTATATGTCGCGACTTCGTACTAACAATGGTAAACCAATCAAGCCGACCGTGAGGCTAAGAACTGCAGAAACCCTGGATGAATTTGGCTCCTATATATTTGGGTTGTCAGATCGTCCCGATGAGGAACTCAGTCGCAATATGAACCCATTAGAGCCAAAGTGCTTTTATTTGCAACCAACCAAAAGCATCGCTTTTTCCGGACCTATTCAGTTTCCTGGGATAGATAATCCTGGATGCAAGTTCCTCGATACTACTGGTGCTAGTGGTAGTTATGAGAGTCTCTACCTTAAATTCAAGGCGACGGGCTCAACAACAAATTTTCAAGGCAATGAAGTGTCTGCAGAAGATTGTAATCGCACTATTGACTGCCGTATGTATATGAATGCCTGGTAGCTTGACGGTCTGTAACCGCAATAAAGGCTTTCAATGTGGATGTATTTGGATTCTAAAATGTCTAGTAAAGCGTTTAGAAAAATTATATTTCTCTTAGCGTGCTGCATCCTTGCTAACAGTTATGCTTCCGAATCTTTTTTGATCGAAAGCAAACAAGCAAAGGTCGTCATTACTAAGGAAGATGTGGAGTCTGAGTTCAAGGCAAATAAACCTCAACATAGCTCCCAAGGAACGGGTAGCACGAAGTACATTACCGATCTAATCAATGAGTTGTATCGCCGTAAGGTGCTAGCTAATCTTGCGTTGAGCGAAGGCCTGAATAACGACAACATTGTCCGCCTAAGGCTTAAGAGGGCGGAGGAGTCGGTTCTTGCGGAGGCTGCAATCGAATCTCAGCGGCATAAACTTCTGCAAGAATCACCAAATTTCGAGAAACTAGCCGAGGAGCGTTATCACGCAAATCCCGAAAAATTTTGGAAATCTGAAACCGTTCAGGTTAGACACATCCTCCTCAAAACGAATAATAATAAAGATTCTTTAGATTCTGCGCTAAAGGAGGCGGAAAAACTACTTGAAGAACTCGAAGAGGGAGCTATATTCTCTAATATCGCAGAACAACGCTCCGATGACCCATCTACCGCAAATCAAGGTGGATTGCTAGATCCTTTTGCCAAAGGTCGAATGGTACCAGCTTTCGAACAGGTTGCATTTAACCTACAGGCTGTAGGAGAAATTAGCAATCCAGTGGTCACCGAATACGGTGTCCATCTTATTCAACTTGTTGAAAAAATTCCGGCTCAGGAAAAAACGTTCGAGGAAGTCAAGGAACCTTTAATCTCTTCTTTACGTAAGGAGTGGTTAGAGAAATCACAGCAGCGTTGGATTGACAGTGTTTCCGGTCCAGATTCAGCCGAGATTAACATTGATGCATTGGAGAAAACATTACAGGAACTGACTGGAGACCATACTTTATAGGTTTACCAAGCTTCACTCTCCATAGACTTGTGATGGCCGCATAGCGGTGATGTCTCTTGATCAACGATCTAACGCACCATCGTCCTATTCCACTGGCTAAAATTTAATGCTTTTTCGCAATATTCTGCTATCATCTCTCCTTTTAATCCCAATCCTGTTTGGTGCACACTTAGCGTTTAGCGCCGACACACGCCCTTTCTCTCAAAGCGAAGACCTCGTATTAAAAGCTTATCTTGCATATTACGGAAGACCGGCCGATCCCGCTGGCCTCGCATTTTGGAGTCAACAGCTTGATGCTGCTGGGGGTGACCTCACAGCTATTATTCAGGCTTTTGGCGAATCACAAGAGTTCCAAGAGCGCTATGGCGCCTTGTCTAACGAAGAACTTGTCACAGGTCTATTTGATCAGCTTTTTGGCCGTCGTGTAGAGCCTGAAGGTCTTAATTTTTACCTTGATCAGCTCGCTTCTGACAAAGCCAGTCTACAGACGATCGCCTTGGACGTTGTCTTTGGTGCAGTAAACGAAGATGCCGAGACAGTAACGAACCGCCTCGAGGTTGCGCGTTACTACATCACGGAAATTGAAAAGCTCCCGAGTAGTTGGCCGGAGATACCGGCGGAAGTTCTCGTAGAATTAGTCAGCCCCGTCAGTAGTGATCCAGAGACCATTGGCCCCGCGCTAACCGCTACTGGAGAGCTTGCTAGGAATTTTGCTTCCTATAAACACGTCTTATTCAAGACCACGGAAAAAGCGGCTAGCTGTTACTACTCTGAAATCTCGATATCAAATATCGATGACGAAAATGTGACTGTTCGTTGCATAAGTACAATCGAATTCTCTGATGCTGTACTTGAGCAAGCACTTGAGGGTCGGTCGTTTCAACTCAACGGCAAGACCTATACTATTGGGGATGGGAACCTCCGGCTTGATCTGCTCCCATGAGCGAAACGGGAGATGATAGCCTTTCTGCACATGCTGAAAGCTGGCGGAACAACACTACGATTCTTGCTCGAGGAAGCGTACAAAGAAACGTTGGCTACTGATTATGACGACATCCCAATGTCGAATCGACCAGAGCATGTTTTTCGCAGACGACAACGATTGCAAGAACTTCGATCCCGTGGGCTAAATCAAAAGACTAAAATCGTTTTTGGTCACTTCGTATTATCAAAATATCAAGGGTTAAATCAGAAGATTCGGTTCGCGACTATGCTTCGTAACCCCACGGAGCGAATTGTTTCTCATTATTTTCACTACCTTCGAAATATCGGTAATAGCCGAAACGAGCGACTTCCCGACGGCATCAGATTGGAAGAGTTTGCAATGATGCCGAAATATCGTGATATATACCCTTATATGCTCGGTGGTCTTAATGTTAATGACCTGGATTATATTGGAATTACCGAGGAATTCGAAGCGAGTGTCGCCTTGTTTTTCAAGATATTTCAGCACGAATGTGAGGATGAAATCCTAAAAAAAGTTTCTGAGCTTCGACTCAATCGGGCCAGCGAATATGAGAATGCAACTGCTTATCTCCGTGAACAGGGATTGCTCAACGAGGTCAGCTGGGCACAGCGGGAGAATGAGAAGATTTACTCACAGGCTAAGAGACGCTTTGAGACCTTATGTAATAAGCATGGGGTTTGATGTTACACAGCTCCGATGATCATCAATCACAGCCTCAAGTTCATCTTCCTGCATGTGCCTAAGACGGCGGGAACCTCTGTCACTTCCTGGCTCAGTGAGTACACCGGCTGGAATGATATTGAACTCGGCGGTACTCACTACGGCGAACAGATTCAAGCCATCTATGGGCAGCGGTTTAAGCTGCACAAGCACTCCCCTGCTAGCCAAGTCAAAACGATCGTCGGTTCGGACATCTGGAATAGCTACTATAAGTTTGCGATTGTCCGGCATCCACTCGACCGACTGGTATCGGCCTTTTACTTCTATCAGGAATGGGATCACCCAGGTGTTGCTCCAGCAAAGGAGTGTAAGGATCTCAGTGAGTTTCTGAACTCTGCCTATTTCGACAAAGATCGCCGCAACTGTACCCGTTCGACGGGCTCCCAAGCTCAGTTCCTAGAAAGCTCACAAGATGAGCCTTTGGACAAGGTTTGTCGCTTTGAAGCCCTCGCTGATGACATGGCAGAGGTAGCCGAGCATCTGCGCATCGACCCTCCGCATCTACCGCACACTAATCCGAGTAAGCGTGGAGCCTATCAGGCATATTTCACCTCAGAGACGCGCGCTCTTGCGGAAACGCTCTATGCCGACGACTTTCGCTCCTTTGGCTATCGGTGAGCCTGAGGTGCCAGTCGAAGAGCGACCTGGACGACAATGATCCAATTCCAGGCTCGTCTCGGGACATGGCTCTTCGCCTCTGTCCTGTTAATAGGTATTGCGCTCGCCTTTCTGACGATCGATGTTCCCGAGCAAGATAGAGGGCCTAATCCTATTTGGTTCGAGGATGCAACCACGGAAGTAGTTATTCCGCCTTACCAAGGCCAAAGCTATGGCGCAGCCTGGGGCGATGCTAATGGCGATGGGCGCCCCGATCTTTGGGCGAGCGGCCATAGCCCTCAACGCCTGTTAATCAACTTGGGGGATGGGCGGCTCGTCGATCAAACCGAAGCGCAGGTCTCTCCCATCCGTTATTCGGATCGACATGCTGCCGCCTGGGCCGATTTCGACAATGATGGCGATGAAGATCTCATCCAGGTCTCCGGTGCCGGTCGAGGCGAAGCCGAGGATCCCAATGCGCTGTATCTGAATGACGACGGCATGCTGCGAGATAGTGCAGCTCAGTTTGGTGTCGACGCCGGGCGTATGCGCACGCGCTCACCCTTGTGGCTCGATCTGGACGCCGATGGTTGGTTGGACCTGATCATCACTGCGGCTGCCCGTCCGGACGCACCGCCGTCGTTGTTTCGCTGGGATCCAGAGCAAGAGCAGTATCCGCGACAGCCTTTGGAATTCCTGCACGCCTCGGAAATCGCCAATCTGAGCCAGTTGGGAGAGCCGGGCATCCAACATCTGGTCACGGGCCCTCCGCATGCGCTGTTCGTTCACGAGGCGCGCGAGGGTGAGCTGATTGACGTTAGTGCCGAGTTGGGTCTGACCGAACTGCCTGGTCACTCGGTCGCTGACCTGCTGATCGCCGATCTCGACAATGATCTGGCGCTTGATCTTGTGTACGTACGAGGCTTCATTGCGCCGAGCGTTGCGCAACCCGGTCCAGACCTTATATCTGCGCGGCTACAAGCCGATGCCGATCGCAACGTCCTGCTCCGTTTTCGCGGCCCTGACCAACTTAGCGTCCAGCCCTATCCACGCGGACGCCACTGGTGGGACAAGGGTCAACTCTTTATTGGAGAGACCGGACACCCACCCGCCGAGATGCCCGTTCAGCTCTCTGCGCAAGACCCAGCGGTCGCGGGTCTGACCGAGGGCGAGGCCGGTCTCTTCCTAGGCTACGACAAGGATGCACGGGAATGGCGCGTGGAGCTGCGCGCAACGCGCTGGAATTCCGTCAACCTGGAGCTTCGTGGCGATGCTTCCATCGAGGATCTGGAGGTCGAGGGCTTCGATCCCTCGCTGCGCGCCCTGCCGCAGTTCGTGCAGTGGAACAGGCTGGGTCAAGGGTTCGGCCCAGCACGCGCACTAGACATTGAGGGCGACAACTGTCTCGCCGGTGCCAGTGGCGACTTCGACAATGATATGGATATCGACCTTTATCTCGTCTGCAGCGACTATCTGGGGAATCGTTCCAATATCCTGCTTGAGAACCTCGGCAATCGCCGCTTCCGCCGCGTACCATTCGCTGGGGGCGCGGCTGGCAGCAGCGTCGGGCTCGGCGAATCCGTCGCGGTCGCGGATTACGATCTCGATGGCTTCCTCGATCTATTCGTGCGCAACGGCCACGAACTCCCACCCTTCGCGAATGGACCGGATCAACTCTTTCGCAATCGGGGCAACGCCAACCATTGGGTACAGATGGATCTGGTTGGAACTGAGTCGAATCGCAACGGCATCGGTGCTCGGGTCGTCATCACCGCCGGCGGCGTCAGCCAGGTTCGCATCATGGACAACGGCAGCCACGGGCGAGTCCAAGACTTCCGGCGCCTGCACGTCGGCCTGGGTCCGCACCCGCACATCGAGCGCGTTCGCATCGAATGGCCATCTGGCAACGTGACCGAGCATCAAAACCTGCAAGCCGACCGCATTTGGCGCTTCGTCGAGAACGGCGGGGCAAGCGCATTGTCGCTCTGAACGGGTCGATGTCGTGCTCGTACTACTTGCGTGCGATGAACAAGAGTTGTTCCGGCCCCAAATAGCCAAATTTACGCGACCAGAGCGCGACCACATAGGCGTCGCGAAAGCCGACAGCACGACAGGTGTCGAGCAGATCCCAGCCGAAATGATAGAAACATAGGCAGCCGGCATCGCTCAAGGGATCGCCATGGTATTCCGGCGCTAACAGGTGCTCAATCTCCCCCTGGGCATCGAGACGGGCTCTGATCGTGGTCTCAGCATGGGCGGAGATGAACGGCGCGGAAAACAACAGCACACCGTCGGCACGCAGCACCCGATGCAGTTCAGCGAGGGCCTGTTGATAGCCCGGCACATGCTCGAGCACATCGAATGACAGGATGTATTGAAAGGTCTCGATCGGGAACGAGAGCGCGGTCAAGGTCTCGTTGCGAACAGCATCCTCGCGCTGAGTCCCAAATGGGATCGTTTTGCCGAGATATTCACTGCCGCTGACGTTGGCGTAATGCTTGGCCAACCACCGATACAGCGGCGTCACCTGCTTGGTGATATAGATCGGATCATCTACTCGCGGGCGACAATGATGGCGAAAGACATGGATGGCCGCTCGCATCCGGTTATTGAGCCCACAGGGACAAACGAGGCGTTCACGCCAGTTCGGTTGTCCGCTCGCCCTCGCGTTTGGCGTGCCCTGGTAATCGACGCGCAAGTCGACGAATTGTTCGCAGGGATCGCAATAGCCGTGGATATGAAAACGCTCGCCGGCTTGCTTGCAGGCTTCGGTCACACGCTGACGCTCAGCGATCATATCGGCGCTGCGGGACCGATACTGCTCGTAGCTCGCTCGATCGCGGAATTCCAATAAGGTTGGCCCTGATGGACGTTGGGACGCGGTCGTGCCGAAGCGGTTCTTGATCCTACCCACCAGGCGTGGCATCGACTGATGGAAGCGTCCGAGGGTCTCGGCGATGTCAGGTTTATTATTCATCAGTCGGGTTATTCTCTGCGCGGTGATCCCTCATTTCAGGATAAGTGTCGCCTGCCCCAGTTAACCTTCTTAAGAATTGTTTGGGGCGAGAGGAGGATAGGACGACGGAGCGTCCTTTCACTTTGCTTCTTCCAGGGACATTGGTGTTGCTTGATGTACCGGGAACAGGCGCGGATTGGCAGCGGCGTTGGTCTTGCTCGGCAAGATCTCACCTGTTCCGCGCTGTGGGCCGCTAATCTTCTTCTCGCTCGCTTGTCCAAGCACCTGCATTTCCGGCGACCCATTGGCATCGGGATGGATGCTGACACGATAGACTTGGGCGTTCTCTGGCAGCCGACGGGCATTGTACTGTCGGCTTGGTTCGCTCGGCGAACTCCCTAACGCTTGTCCCTGCATACCAAAAGAGACGGCCTCCCAGCCCCACGACTCATTGTTGCGCTCATTGGATTCGGCAACGCTGTTCAAATCATCCACCCACAAGGCCATCAAGTAGCGGCCTGGCGCTACCCAGTCGACGGAAAAATTGAGCGGGCTGCTCCCATCGCGATACACAGACTCGCCCGGTGCGAGCGGGAAGGGTGTGGTCTCGTAAGCGAGGTAGAGATCGTCACCGTTACCGAGCACATCGTCGGCGCTCAGCATCAAGTTGACGTCCCAGCCGCCGCTGGCGGTACCGGCCCCCTGATTCACGATCTCGTAAGTCAGGCTACCGGCGCCGAACTGCCACTCCGCATACCAGCTATCGATGACGAGGTCTGGTAGCGAACTCTCGATCTGCACTTGGTCGCCGAAAGAGACATTGTCGTCTTCATTCGATTCGATGACGCTGTCTAAATCATCGACCCAAACAGCCATGAGGTAAGTGCCTGGGGCTAGGGTATCTGGAAACTGGAACTGCAATGCATTCGCAGCGTCTCGGTAAGCCGATCCGCCTGGCTGCAAATCAAAGGGGATGGGCTCATAGATGACAAAGATATCGTCGCCGGTAATCCGCTCGTCAAGAGAGAGCATCAGATTGACGTAGGCCCCCGCAGGCGCGACCCTAGTGCCGGTGTTAGCGATTTCAAACTCCAGCGTTCCCGCTCCTCCAGGACGTGGATCATAGTTCGCCGACCAGGTCAGAACCTCGAGATTGGGCAAATCGAGCGCTGGTGGGGGTGGTGGTGGATCGACCGGATCGAGCGGCGACTCGTCATTGGGTCTATCTTCGACGCTGTATGCAGCCATGAATACACGCGGGTCTGAAACGGCGCTGTAGGGAAGCCAGAAGTAACCGCCGTCGCCCCAGTTTGTACCCCAGGAGTTGATCACGCGGAAGGCTCCACCATAGCGGTCATCGTCGTAGCCCGTGATGGCTACCGCATGTCCGCCTTGGGGGTTGCCCGAGAAATTATTGTAGACGGCATCTGGACCACTGAGCGTGTTCAAGGACGGGTAAGTCTCGATGCCGAGCAAGACCGGCCGCCGATTCGCGAGCTGCGCTTTCATGTCGGCCACTGTGCGCAGCGTTCCCCACGATTGGATGCGGAAGTTGTTGGCCTGGCGCAGTGCCTCGGCGCTGGGTTGCGTACGGCACTCCTGATCGGTGTAGGGCATCTTGTCCATGGTGGCTGCACCGACCGTCGAGAGCCGGCTGAGTGCCTCGTGCGGATAGGATCCCTCACATCCGGGTAGCGCGATGGCATTAAAGATGAACGCTGGGCTAAACACATGCTCGCGGCGGCTGAGATCCCAGCCGATCTCGCGTTTCTCGAAGTAGCTTTTGATCGCGTAGCCTGTGGCCCAGCCGACGCAACTGCCCTGCCCTCCCTGATTGCCCGGGATGGGAAAGTTTGCGCTCAGGTCAACGGCACGCGGGATCGTCGGCTCCGATCCCGGTGCGCCGAGCAAGTGACCCCAAGGGCGCACGATGTTGAAGCTCGCATAGGTCGCCGCATCCACCTCTTCGGCCCCGGTGCCCTTGTCCTCAGTCGCGGCGGAAATGCGGATAACGAGGCTCGCCGGTTCACTGAAGAGTTGGCCGTCGGAGACGTTATAGCGGACCTCAACCGTCTCCGAGCTGCCATCGAGCGTGAGGTAGAGACGCCCCGATTGGCTGCCGACATAGGCATCTGTATAGCCTGCACCATTGGCCGGAGACAAGAGCTGGAAGCTGACGATGTCGTTATCTGGATCGAAGCCAATCAGTTGAGCCTCGACGTACAGGATGCCTTCATTGGCAACGAACGAGAGCGGTCCCGCGTAAGGTGGCTGGTTACCCGCAACATCGGCGAGGCCATCGATTCCAGCCCGAGCGTCGGCAAGACTCTCGGGCGCACTGCTCACGGCACTGAGCACGCTGACGGCCACCGGAATCGTTGGATAGTCGAAAACGCCTTGCTCTAGGCAAGAGACAAAGTACTCTGAGGCGGCCAGACGGTTGGCAACCACCGCGACATCGTCGCCTTGCACACCGTAGATGATGTTGAGCGCGATCGTCTGCAGGGTCATTCGCCCTGCTGCGAGTTCTTCGGTATAGAACGCCAATCCAGCCGCGTCGGGGTCACGCCCGAAGAGTTGACGGTAGAGATTCTCGATCAGCGACCGGTTATCCAGCATGGCGTAGCGATCATTGAATTCCGCAGAGGCCCCGAAGGGCTCAATGATCACGGAGAGATCGCCACCGCCTGCTGCCAGTTGTTCAGCCCAATAGGCTAGACCACCGGCGTCGGCCGCGCGTCCGTAGTAAGCGATATAGGCGCGCATCACCTCGCGCTCCTGCGCATCAAACTGCCGTGGCGTACACAAATCGGCACTGGCTGTAGGCGGCCAACAGCACAGCAGGATCTGGCACGAAATAAAAACCACCGCTGCCGCCCAAGGTTTGATGCTGCTCATACCAGATCCCCTCGTTTGAAATCGTCTAGAATCGCCCCCGCTCAGGTAGTGTAGTTTATCCTGGTCAGTTGGTTATGGTTGGCACCCGTCTCGAGGGGGAGCTGATGGTGCGCGGCGCCATGGCGCTCTTTCACCCGCGCATCATGCTCAAGACGGCTGTCAGGCCCCTGGGCAGCGACCGGCGAAGTGCTCGTCCAGCCCGCATCGCTTGCCGTGCGCGCTTAGACAGATGCCAGCCTGCCTGTCGACCTCGCCACCGGTGATTGCGCAGTAGATTTGGGCATCGCTCTCGTAGCCGGTGATCTTGATGCCACCTTCAGGACAGTCGCCGCGCAGCAATGCCCATTCCTCGCACTGGCGATTGTCCTCGAACACACAGACACCATACTGGCCGCCATCGGGGCGCGTACGAATGTCCAGCGTCCCGCCAAGCTTGGTGCAGTTCACCGATGCGGGGTTCGCCAAGCCCTGCTTAGTTGGGGCGCTTGGTGGTGGTGTCGGCGATGGTGCTGAAGTCGCCAGCGCGTTTGCCAAACGCGCATCCGTGGATGGAACAGCGTCGCAGGCGAGCATCGAGCCGGTGAGGCCAAGCGCTGCGATCAGCGTCACGAGGCGTTTTCTAGCATGAAACAGGGTCATTGGTTGCAAAGACATCCGACTGCAAAAGGGCCTCTCACCCTAAGTATGTTGTCTCTGTTCTACAAGATGATTCCGATAGAATCCCTTAAAGTATCCAATCCAGCTTTTCGTTAACGCCAGCTAGGGTGACCTCGGTCTCCCAGATTGCCGCACCCTCTGGGGTGAGAAACTGCACCGTATAGTCACCTGATGGCAGCTCAAGCTGATAGCCACCCGAACGCATTGAGTAGGCTTCATAAAGGCCATCGGCACCGATCGCTCGGATTAACACCTCATCGACCCCCTCACCAGGGGTGTAGAAGGCATCACCGTCCAAGTCCTGATAGATTACACCAGTGAGAAAATCCTGGGTAGATTGGCGACTGGCATAATCGTTCACCAACATCATCGCATGATAGCTTTGGAAGTCCCCTGTCAGAATGCCAACACCGATCTCGCGGAACTCCGGATTCAGATAATTGACCCGATGGCCACGACCAGCGATGCCCTCATCGATAAACAGCGCATCGTGCAATTCCAGTACCCAATTGGAAAGCAGGCCGGTATCGTCCAACGGGGCGGCACTGCCTTTCCAGGCAATATTCTCCCCATAAGTTTGCCAATCGGTGTAGCCAGCGGTCTCGATACGATCCCCCGCCGTCGAGTTGCCCGCGCCGGTGTGGCTGAAACGATCGGTCTCCAGCATCCAGCCTGAATGCTCGCGCGCGGCCTCGGTGAGTGCTGGATTGAATGCCAAGGGCTGGCGTGGTGCTGCGGAGAGGGTGCCCTCGGGAAGACCTTCGTTCAATTCGATGCCCAAGCGGGAGGCATCCTCTGCTGGCGCGGCCCGCATCTGATTGATGAGTTCAAGATGGTACTGCTCCAAGTCGGTCGGCTCAATGGCAGCGGGTGGCTCAATCTCTTGCGGCAGCGCATCGACCAAGGCATTCAAGGCGATTTGACCCTGGTTCAAGCTATCAGGTGTTGGGCCAATCAAGCCCAGCGCTGCCACCGCCGCATCAATGCTCTCGAACGTGTAGAGCCGACCTTCGATTTCGAGCCGAGCGGTAAAGGCTTCGGCTGCGAGAAGCTTGTTGGAGACGATCTGAGCATCCGCGCCCGTGGCCCCATCCCAGATATTCTTCGCAATGCTGGCCAGCGTCATACGGCCGTTGGCGAGTTCACCAAGATAGAAGTCTAAACCGGCGTCATCAGCTGCCCTGTTGAACGTCTGCTGATAGAAGGCATCGATCAACGCTGCATCGGATATCGTGCCGTAGCGTTGTAGGTACTCGTCCGAGTAGCCGAAGGCGTCGACGATGGCATCCAGATTGCCGCCAACCGCGTCCCATTGTTCGGCCCAATAAGTGACTCCAGCCGGATCGCCTGGACGCCCATAGTAGGCGATGTACATGGACTGAATTTGCTCGATGGCTTGCTGGCTTGGCATGGGATGCAGCTCCATATAGAAATTCTTGAATATTAGAGTAGCTTGATACGATCGCCCTGATGGTGGAGGCTATCCAATGTGGATGACGGCAAGGCATTCATGGTTTGCAGATGGCGCGCGCGAATCGCCGCTTCCGAGGGTCGCCTCAGCCGCCAACGCAGATACTCGGCATCGAACAGCAGCTTATAGGGCACGAAATAATTCAGCAATAGAAATTCTAGCTCGGCCAACGTCGCCACTCGCGCATCGCCGAGGCCATGACCAGCAAGGTGGCGGGCCGGTGAATCGCCGAGGATGCTTACCGGTCGCTCCATCAGCATCGCCTCGACGGCGACGCTGGAGTTCAGTGTCAGCAGCCGTTCACAGCGACTGACGAAGGCCGCCGAATCCGGTGAATCATCGATACGAAGATCCCCGCCTGGAGACAGATGCGCGCCCGGATGGGGTCGGATCAAGAGATCTCCGCGTTCATACCTTTCCCGCGCGTACTGAATCAGCAGCCACATATCGAAGCCGTTGCCATAGGCCAGAACATTCGAATCATCCTCGACCTGCAGCGGGATACCCAGCCGCGCGTCGATAGCCGCCGGTGTTGGGTCCGGCAGCGGATAAAGCCGCAAGGCGGCGCGCAGCGCGGGAATATCGGCAAACGCATTCGCCAAGGGCGCACTCGCCCGCCAGCGAGCGGCCGCCTCAGTGTGACCGTTGACGCCGTTGAAATCCAAGTAGCCAAGCGGTCGGTACCAGGGCGTGCGCAAGGGGCCGAGTTCGCCATGCAACAGCGGCAGGCCGAGGCGCGTGGCTGCCTCGCTCAGGCTAGCATAGTTGCACCAGGTCAGCAGCGCCTCGCAGGGTTCGTGGCAGCTCAGCCTCTCGACCTGCTGGCAGATCAGATCCACGAGTGCGTCGTCAACCTCGGTGATCAGATGACGCCAGACCAGGGTATCGGAAAGACACCGAGCCTTCAGCCGCTGATAGAGCTGATCCGGGATCAGCCCCCTGGCGAAGCCATCGGCTTCGGCATGGGTTGGGACACGAAACCCGAGTTCGGGATTCACCGGCGCATGGCAGTCGAAGCGGCCCATGCGCCGATAGTGCTCAGGATCGACGAAATAGTCATCGCTGGCGATGAAGGCCACCTGATCCGCACCGAGATCGCCCATCTGCTTGAAGGCCACCCAGAGGAAAGGTGCACGCAGCCCGCGCAGCGGAAACGGATAGAGAAAGGAAATGAACATGGCTAGAATACGCGGCTGGCTTCCGCAGGAGCATTCGTGAAGAGACAGCAGCATTGGCTCATCGCCCAGTTCCGACAAGGCTTCAACGCGCACAATCGCGAACGCGCCGCGCGGGATCTGCGCGAGGGCTTCCGCCACGTCGAACTCTGGGGCGTGCTCGGCCTCCATGATATTCGCCAGCGCTACCGTCGTTCCAAGATCGGCCCGTTCTGGATCACGCTCTCGATGGGGATCTTCATCGGCGCGCTGGGGCTGGTCTATGGCAAGATTTTCGGTCGCGCCCTGGATTCCTATATCACCTACCTGGCTGCAGGTTTCCTGGTCTGGAGTTTCATGTCCACGACCATCCTTGATGGCGCGCGGGTCTTTCTGCGCTCCGGGGGCATGATCAAGCAGCTCACGGCGCCGCTGTCAGTGTATGTGTTGCGGATGGTCTGGGAAAATCTGATCATCTTCTTCCACAATATCTGGATCTTCATCGGCCTGGCCATCTGGTTCGGCATCGGCTTCGGCTGGGTGACGCTGCTGGCCGTGCCGGGCTTGTTGCTGCTGCTCGTCAACGGGCTCTGGGTCGGTCTGTTGCTCGGCCTGCTGAGTGCACGCTTTCGGGACATCCCGCTGATGCTGCAAAGCAGCATGCAGCTGATCTTCTTCCTAACCCCGATCATCTGGGAGCCGGGCATGCTACCAGGGCGCCCTCTGCTGCTCTCCGGCAATCCGTTCTACCATTTTCTCGAGCTGGTGCGCGCGCCGCTACTCGGCCAACCACCGAGTCTGGAAAACCTGCTCGTTGCGCTCGCGGTCACCTTGGTCGGCTGGGCGGTGGCCTTCGCCTTCTTCGCGGTCTACCGCTGGCGCATCCCGTATTGGGTCTAAACAGTGGCATTCATCGAACTAAGCGCCGTCACGGTGCTGTTTCCCATCTACGACGCCGCGCGCGGCTCCTTGAAGAGCACCCTCTTCGGTGGTGGCGCCGACAGCGGAACCGGCGGCGAGGTGGTCGCCGAGGGTCGCGCGCGAGCAGTGACCGGTATCCGCGCCCTGGACCAGATCGATCTACGGCTCGAGCATGGCGACCGCCTCGCCTTGATCGGCCACAACGGCGCGGGTAAGAGCACTCTGCTGCGCGTGCTGGCCGGTATCTACGAACCGGGCACGGGTTCCGTCCAGATCGAAGGCACGCCGGTGCCGATGTTCAATATCACCCTCGGCATGGACATGGACAGCACCGGCTACGAGAACATCGTCCTGCGCGGACTGTACCTGGGCCTCACGCGCCGCGAGATCGACGACAAGGTCGACGAGATCGCCGACTTTTCCGGCCTGGGCTCGTTCCTGGGCCTGCCCATGCGCACCTACTCGACCGGCATGCGCATGCGCCTCGCCTTCTCGGTATGCACCTCGATTCGCCCCGACATCCTGCTCGTCGACGAGGGGCTAGGCACCGGTGATGCCGCCTTCATTGAAAAAGCCCAGGCGCGGATCACGCGCTTTTCCGAGGAGGCCTCGATCCTGGTCCTAGCGGCTCACAACCCGCCCTTGCTGCGCCAACTGTGCAATAAGGCCCTGCTGCTCGAGCACGGGCGAATTACCAAGACCGGTACCGTTGACGAGGTACTGGGTTACTATCATGGGCGATAGCCTGGTCGCGCATTGGGGGCGTTACTGGTCGCGCGCACGGCAGGTGTTGGCCACCGAAGGCTGGCCAACGCTGCTCGGCAAGATGAGGCGGCGGCTGCGCACGACCCCGGCTAGAATTTGTGCGCGGCCGGTTCTGCCGGCGG
Source organism: Halochromatium sp. NSM3 (assembly GCF_059621085.1). Lineage (NCBI taxonomy): Bacteria > Pseudomonadati > Pseudomonadota > Gammaproteobacteria > Chromatiales > Chromatiaceae > Halochromatium > Halochromatium sp. NSM3. The sequence goes on from NZ_JCAQIA010000001.1 coordinate 218,574, forward strand.
TGCCGTTACCCTACCGCCCACTGGTCTTTCAGCCCGGCGTGCCGCCAGCGGTATCGATCATCATCCCCGTCTACAACGGCTATGCGCACACCTACCGCTGTCTGAGCGCGCTACAGTCACATGCGACCAGGGTCGGCTTCCAAGTCATCGTCGTCGATGACGCCTCCAGCGACGAGACCGCCGAAGAGCTTGCTCGCGCGAGCGGGCTGACGGTGCTGCGCAATCCTCGCAACCTCGGGTTCGTCGGCACCTGTAACTGTGGCGCGGCGGCGGCGGAGGCCCCGCTCCTGGTGTTTCTCAATAACGACACCCTGGTCCAACCCGGCTGGCTCGACGCGCTGGTCGACGGTTTCGCGGCCCTGCCCGAGGCCGGCATCATCGGCAGCCGTCTCATCTACCCGAGCGGTCGTCAGCAAGAGGCCGGCGCCATCCTGTTCCGCGATGGCTCGGCTTGGAACTATGGCCACCTCGACGACCCTGGCCGACCCGAGTACAGCTACCTGCGTGAAGTCGACTACGTCTCCGGAGCCGCCCTAGCCATCCGTCGCGAGTTGTTCCTGCGTCTCGGCGGCTTTGACGAAGCCTTCGCACCCGCCTACTACGAAGACGCGGATTTGGCCTTTCGGGTGCGGGCCAGCGGTGCCCGTGTCTATTATCATCCGTTGGCCTGGGTGGTCCATCTCGAAGGCAGCAGCTGTGGCACCGATGAGCATGAGACCACGGGCCTCAAACGCTATCAGCGCGCCCACCAGCAGGTGTTCGAGCAGCGTTGGCGCGAGGTCTTGAGCGCCCATGGCGCGCGCGGCGAGGCGCTGGAGTTGCAGAAGGAACGCTATGTACGCCGCCGCGCGCTGATCGTCGACACCTACATGCTGACCCCAGACCGGGAATCCGGCTCGCTGCGGATGGCCAACCTGCTGACCCTATTGCAGGAACTCGGCTTCAAGCCTACCTTCGCTGCGCTTAACCTAGAAGCGCCCGAACCCTATGTCTCGAGGTTGCAGCAGCGTGGGATCGAGGTGCTCTATCGTCCCTACGTCAAGTCCCTGAGCGGCTATCTCAGGGCTTGGGGCAGCCTCCATGACCTAGTCATCCTGAGTCGGATCGAGGCGGGCAGCCGGCTGCTGGAGCCGGTGCGGCGGCATTGCCCACGGGCGCAGCTGCTCTATGACACCGTCGATCTGCACTTCCTACGCGAGGCGCGCCTAGCGACCTTGACCGGAAGCGCCTCGGCGCGCGCCGCCGCCGAGCGGCGCAAGCATCAAGAGCTGGACCTGATCCGGCGGGCTGATCTGGGGCTGGTCGTCAGCCCTTATGAGCGAGACCTGCTCGCGCATGAGCTGCCGGGGGTCGATGTGCGGGTGCTCTCGAATATCCACGCCCTGCGCGGACGCCAACGCGGCTTCAGCGCGCGGGCTGGTCTGCTCTTCGTCGGCGCCTTCGCCCACCCGCCGAATACCGATGCCATCCTCTGGTTCTGTCGCGAGGTGCTGCCGTTGGTGCTGCTGGAAGAACCGGCCTTGCACTGCTCGATCATCGGTGCCGACCCACCGCCACGGGTGCGCGCCTTGGCCTCGGCGAATGTGCGGGTGCTCGGGCATGTGCCGGATCTGGAGCCCTATCTCGATGGCTGCCGGCTCGCGCTGGCGCCGCTTCGCTATGGCGCTGGCGTCAAGGGCAAGATCAGCATCAGCCTCGCCTCGGGGCTGCCAGTGGTGGCGACCCCGGAGGCCGCCGAGGGCATGGCCCTGGTGCATCGCGAGTCGGCCCTGATCGCGGCAACGCCGGCGGAGTTCGCCTCGGCGTTACTTGATGGATACAGGGACTCAGCCCTCTGGCATCGCCTCTCCGAAGGCGGTCTGGCGGTCATGGAGCAACAGTTCGGCTTCGCTACGGCCCGCAAGGCACTCGCCGCCATCGTCGGTCTAGGTGAATCGGAGGCCGAGCCGGTATGAGCCGTCCGCCCTCTCCCCAGCATGAGGGCGTTGGCACGCAACTCAGCGTGATCATCGTCAACTTCAATGCCGGCTCGCTGTTGGCCAAGGCCGTCGAGGCCGTGCTGACGTCCTACGACTCGGTGCAAGTGTTGGTCAGCGACAACGGCTCCAGCGATGACAGCCTGTTACGCCTCGAGGAGCGCTGCGACCATGATCTGCGCCTTGGCATCATTCGCAACCGCGCGAACCTGGGGTTCGCGCGCGCCAATAATCGAGCCTTGGAGCAGGCCGTGGCGCCCTATCTATTGTTCTTGAATCCAGACTGTCTCGTCGGACCCCATACCCTAGAACGGATGCTGCAATTCATGGAAGAACAACCAGATGTCGGCATGGCCGGCTGCGTCACGCGCAACCCAGACGGCTCGGAGCAGGTCGCGAGTCGGCGGGTCATTCCCAATCCTTGGATTGCCTTGCTGCGTTTCACCGGCCTGCACCGGCTCTGGCCAGGGTTAGCGTCCAGACTCGGTGTCGAAATCCTCGATCAAGCGCTCCCACTGCAGCCGACGCGGGTGGATGCCATCTCAGGCGCCTTCATGTTGGTGCGCCGAAGCGCGCTCGCAGAGGTCGGACCTCTGGACGAAGGCTACTTCCTCCACTGCGAAGACCTCGACTGGTTCGTGCGCTTCGTTCAGGCCGGCTGGGCGATCTACTTCGTGCCCGATGCCGATGTCATACATTACAAAGGCACCTGCAGCGTCGGCCATGGGCTGTCCGTGGCCTGGCACAAGCACCGGGGCATGAGTCGCTTCTTTCGTAAATTCCAAGCCCGAGACTATGTCCAGCCGTTCCGACTGCTCATCTACGCGGGCATCTGGCTCCATTTCGGTCTGTGGCTCGTCCTGCAGCCGTTTCGGTGGGCATGGAAAAAGGCGACAAAGCGGTGATCCCCGAACGTCCAGCAACACAGCCTTGGGCTGGTATGCCAGTGCTGGTGACCGGCGGAACCGGGCGGATCGGTCGTTACCTGGTGCGCACCCTGATCGGTGCTGGCGCCCACGTCAGCGTCCTCACGCGCGACCCCGGGCGGGCAGCATGCCTGTGGCCGGAAACGAATGTCCGGCTTCTCCAAGGCGACCTGTGCCAACCGGAGACCTTGGCTCGGGTGCTCCAGGGCGTTGATGGGATCTTCCATCTCGCCAGTCCATCCGCGATCAGCGGCGACCGCTTCAGCCTGACCGAGCACTCGACGACGCATCAAGACGTCACCGCCGAGGGCACGGCCTATCTCCTCGACGCGGCCCTGAACGCATCGGTCAAGCGGCTCCTGTTCGTCAGCAGCGTCAAGGCCATGGGAGAGACGACCGATGCTCGCTCCGGGTCGGTCGACGAAACCAAGCCCGCAGCGCCGACGTCCGAGTACGGCCGTGCCAAGCTTGCCGCCGAACAGCGTTTGCTAGCGGTGAACAGGGATGACTTCGCCGTTTCTATCTTACGCCTGCCGATGGTCTACGGGCCGGGAATCGACGGCAATGTAGCGCGGATCGTTGCCGCCGTCGCCAGGCACCGATTCCCACCCTGGCCTCGGCGCATCAACCACCGCAGCGCGATCCATGTAGAGGATGTGGTCACTGCGGCGTTGCTCGCAGCGGAGCACCCCAACGCGGTTGGCCGACTGTTTCTGGTGACCGATGGCATGGCCTATTCCACCCGCTGGATCTACGAGCAAACCTGCCTCGCCCTCGGCCGGCCGATTCCGAGCTGGACGGTACCCTTATCTGTGCTGCGGGCCGCAGCTCGGCTGGGCGCAGTCATCGAACGCAGCAGTGGGCGCCCGATGCCGCTGACCCCGGAGACGCTGCGGAAGCTCACAGCCGATGCCTGGTACGACGCCAGCGCGATTGGTGCCAATTTAGGCTTCTCACCGCAGTATGGGCTTGGCGAGGAAATACGGCGACTCGCGAATGATTGCTGATTCCAGTTTTAGCTCACTATCTGGACTGTCAGCCGGTGGTTGTTAAGATGTTGCGACCCCCATGCTGAATCGTCTGATTTTCGGCGCCGAGGCCCTACTCGGTCCACAAAGCGGGATCGGCACCTATGGCTGGGCGCTCTATCGCGGTATCACCCAGCAACGGCCTGAGCTGCGGCTAGAGCGAGTGGCAAGCGGCCGTCTCTTGACGGAGGGCGCCGCCAAGCGACCTCTGGCCCCAGCATCGATCCGCCGACTCTTACATACCATCCCGGGCTATGCGCGCGTGCGAGGTTTGTTGATCCCTTATGCCCCCGGATCAGCCTCTCGGCACTGGCGGCGGCTCAGTCTGCGCCCGCCGTCGGGCAGTCTGTATCACGAGCCAAATTTCGTGCTGCGTCCCTTCGCTGGTCCCAGCGTGGCCACCATTCATGATCTGGCTTGGCTCCACTATCCGCAGACCCTCAAGCCCGAGACGCGCCGCATCATGGAAAGCGGCATGCCGCAAACGCTCGCGCGCGCGGATTTGCTGCTGACGGTGTCGGCGTTCGTGTGCAATGAGCTGATTGAACAGCTCGGGGTAGCACCGGAGCGTATCCGAGTAACACCCAACGGGGTCGATGCACGCTTCCATCCGCGCGGCCCTGATGAGACTGCGGCGGTATTGCGGCGCTATCAGTTGTCCCATGGCAGCTATTTGCTTGCGGTTGCGACTCCGGAGCCGCGTAAGAATCTGCGCGCGCTGGTGCAGGCGTTCGCTGGCTTGCCCGCCAGTCTTCAGGCCCGCTATCCGTTGGTGTTGGTGGGCGGCCATGGCTGGGGTGATGCGCTGCAGGCCGAGGCGGAACCTCTGCAGCGGCGCGCGCTGCTGCGTCGGCTTGGTTATGTGGCGGAGGCCGAGCTGCCAGCGCTCTATGCGGGTGCTTTTGGTTTTGCGTTGCCATCGCTGTACGAGGGTTTCGGCATCCCGATCCTCGAGGCCATGGCCAGCGGAGTGCCGGTGCTAACCTCGGCGGTCTCCGCGCTGCCCGAGATTGCCGGTGACGCGGCCCTCTTGGTGGACCCGCTAGATGTCTCGGCGATCAACACCGGCCTGCGTCGTTTCGTCGAGGATGAGCCACTGCGCCAGCATGCTATTGCGGCCGGTCTGCAGCGAGCACGGCACTTTTCCTGGGAGCACACCGTGGCCAAAACCCTCGCCGCCTATGATTCGGTCATGGCATGGGTATAGACGGCAGGGATTAGCCGCACACGGATGGTAGCGCAGAGCGATAACGGATCGTCACAGGAGCGCAACCTTATCGTCATCATTGATGCGTACTCTTGAAGGGCTTCTACTAGCCACCCTTGATCAAAAGGTAGCCACCGATGATCTTCAAGATAAAACACCTCGCGCTCCTGACCAGCGCCGCAACGCTTGCGACCGGTTTCTCCGCTGCAATGGCAGACGGCCATAACAGCTCCTATGAATCCGAAATTCAAGACGCCTTCATTGCCTATTATGGCCGGCCAGCAGACCCGGAAGGTCTGAAATACTGGGCCAACATTCTGACCCAGATGGGGGGTAACCTCGACACGGTCATCGATGCTTTTGGCAACTCTCCCGAGTTTCAAGAGCGTTATGGCGCCTTGAATCAAGCTGATCTCATCAATGGGCTCTATCAGCAGGCATTTGGCCGCAATGCCGATGAGACGGGACGTGCGTTCTACCTGGATCTGCTGAACGGCACCAATAACTCGGGCTTGAACGAGGGGGGACGGCAGACGACTTTGGCCGCGATTGCGCTTGATATTCTGAACGGCGCGACGGGCGTTGACGCGGATGTCATTGCGAATCGCGGTGAGGTCGCGGAGTATTTCACGGCAACCGCCGAAGCGCTCTGCAGCCGTTACGACATGAATGCCGCGACTGCACTGCTGGCTGGTGTCACGGGTACCTCTGGCGCTGCAGATGCGGCCAAAGCCGAAGCCAACGATGAGTTGTCGGCAAGCGCCGAGGAGCTTTGCTTCGCTAGCGTCCCGGTGCCGAAAACCGACGCCGAGAAGCGCGCTATCCTCGCCTCTGATGAGGTCCGAATCGGCGCGGATAGCTACGCCATTGGCTTCCATACCATCGCGCGCAGCGGCGATCAGATCGGTACCGGCACTTTTGGTCAGGTCTTCGGTATGAACGGCGATCCGCTCATCATGGAGGATGGCTCGCTCAAGATTTCGATCGATAATGACTTCTCGTCACTGATCCCGCACGGCGACAAGCTGTTCGCGGTCTCCGGGTTCGAGTACGAGCCTGGCGCCGTCTACGTCACCGAGCTTGATCAAGATCCGATCAGCGGCCTGCTGCAACCGCTTGACACCAAGCCCATCGACGCGACCCCACTCGGTCTGTTCTGGCAGCACTGCGCTGGCAGCGTCACGCCTTGGAATACCCACCTGGGCAGTGAGGAGTACGAGCCGAATGCACGCCTCTGGGATCCGGCCACGGGTGAACTGAACCAGAGCGACTGGAATCGCTTCGTGCGCGGTTTCACCAGCCCAACCGACCCGACTCCGTATAACGTCGGTTTCGTGACCGAGGTCGCCATCACTGATGACAACATGGGTGCCGGCACCTTTGCCGAGAATGTCGCCATCGCTAAGCATTACGCGATGGGTCGGTCTGCGGTCGAACTCGGTTACGTGATGCCCGATCAGCGGACCGTCTATATTTCTGACGATGGCACCAATGTCGGCCTCTGGCGCTTCGTGGCCGATAATGCCGGCGATCTCAGCAGCGGCACCCTGTATGCCGCCAAGTGGGTCCAGACCGGAACTGAGAACGGCGGCAGCGCCAATATCGAGTGGATCAACATGGGTCCAGCGACGGCAAGCCAGGTCAAGAGCCTGATCGATTCGCGCATCACCTTCGATCAGATCTTCGATGCCGTCGACCCGGTCAACGACCAGTGCCCGGCTGGCTACAGCTCGGTCAATACCACTTGGGGCCACGAGTGCCTGATGTTGCGCGACGGTATGGAGGTCGCTGCCTCGCGGCTCGAGACTCGCCGCTACGCGGCCATGCTTGGTGCGACCACCGAGTTCCGCAAGATGGAGGGCATTACCCACAACCCGGAGACCAACACCCTCTACATCGCGATGAGCGAAGTCAATCAGGGCATGGAGGACTTCATGCGCGGGGGAGAGCCACGGGATTCCTATGATGTGGGTGGCCCGAACCACATCCGCCTGCCGTTCAACCACTGTGGCACCGTCTACGCCTTGGACCTGACCGACGACTATGTTGCGACCAACATGTATGGCCTGGTCTCGGGCCGCATGACCCAGGCCGATGATCCTAACAGCCCGATCCCGGCCTACGCCGAGGATGGTCCGTTCGTAAACAACAGTTGTGACCTGAATGCAATCGCAAATCCGGACAACATCACCTTCATCCCCGGCTATGCAACGTTGATCATTGGCGAAGATACCGGCAGCGGGCATCAGAACGATGTGATTTGGGCCTACAACCTGAACACCGAGCGGCTGACCCGCATCCAGACCACGCCTTATGGTTCGGAGACGACCTCCCCGTACTTCTATCCCGACATCAACGGCTTCGCCTACATCTCGAGCGTCGTGCAGCACCCCTATGGCGAGAGTGACCAGGACATGCTGATGGAGGAGGACGAGGGACGCGCCTATAACGGCTACATCGGCCCGATGCCGGCGTTCCCGACCAATCCCTGAACGGCCCTTCCGGAACTCGCTCCCGGGTGCTGATCAAGCACAGTGATCAGCACAAGGGAGCACAGTGCGTCGGTGCACGAACCAAATCAGGCTATATCCACGATCAGGGCCTCGCACACACGAGGCCCTTTTTTCTTTCCGTTCCGCTATTGCGATCCTTGGAGAGCACGCATGTACCCGCTTGGCCATCGAGCCCATACCGCGAGCGCGCTTGGCGCCGGCCTAATCCTGAGCCTAGCGATGCCGAGTCCTGTCCTCGCTAGTGACCTGCTGAGTCGCAGCCTAGTCAACAAGGCTGCCTATATCCCGTCGCAGTGCTACACCAACACTATCGATCTTGATGGCGAAGTACATAATCCCTGCTACAGCTGCCATCAGGCCAGCGATGCCCCGAACTACTCGAACGACGACGATCTGCAGCTCGCCTACGACTTCGCGGCCTATGCCGAAATGAATCGTTGGACAAATCTCTTCGTTGATCGGAGCGCGGAGGTCGCCGCAATCAGCGACGAAGAGATGCACGCCTATATCAACGTCGACAATTATCGCGATGCCGATGGCAATCTGATCCTGGCCGACCGGCTGCGCAACCTGCCCGCTGAATGGGACTATGACGGCGATGGCCGCTGGAGCGGCTACACCCCGGATTGTTGGTTCGATTTCGACGCCGAGGGCTTCGATCGCGACCCGAGCGGTACCGATACCGGCTGGCGGGCCTTTGGCTACTATCCTTTTCTCGGCACCTTCTGGCCGACCAATGGCTCGACCGACGACGTCCTGATCCGCCTTCCCGAGTCGCTACGTCAGGATGACGCCGGTCAATACGATCGCGACATCTATACGCTCAACCTGGCCATCGTCGAGGCGCTGATCATGCGCAACGACGTCGCCATCGAGCCGACCGACGAGGTCGCGCTGGGGGTGGATCTGGACAAGGATGGCCAGCTCGGCACCGCGACCCAGGTTACCTACGACTGGGCGCCGCGCGAGGGCCGCGCCATGTCCTATGTCGGTCGCGGCAAGACCCTGCTTGAGAGTGGCGAGATCCATCTCGCGGCCGGGCTCTATCCAGAGGGGACTTCGTTTCTGCATAGCGTGCGCTACGTCGGCACCGATACCAATGGTGATACCGCGCTGACCCCACGCATGAAGGAGCTGCGCTACGGCAAGAAGCTGCGCTGGGTCGACTACTCGGCACTCGACGGCATCGTGCATGCCGACGAGGTCGAGAAATGGGCGTTCCCGGACCGCCTGCGCCAGCTTGCCGGCGATCTGGAGCACGGCATGAGCAACGGTCAGGGTTGGGTCTATCAGGGCTTCATCGAGGACGCGGATGGTCAGTTGCGGCCGCAGACCTACGAGGAGACCGCCTTTTGCATCGGTTGCCACGGCATCCTTGGCGGCACCACCGATACCACCTTCGCCTTCCCGCGCAAGCTCGATGCGAGTCATTCGCAGCAAGGGTGGTTCCATTGGTCGCAGCATGGGCTGCGCGGTATTCCCGAGCCCCTGACCGCCGACGGTGAGTACGAGTACACGCGCTATCTGCGCGAGAACGGTGCCGGCGACGAGTTTCGCGCCAATGCCGAGATCCGTGCGCGCTTTTTCAACCTTGATGGCAGCCTGCGGCCCGCCTCGGTGGAGGCACTGCACCAAGACCTGGCTGTGCTACTTTATCCTTCGCCAGGACGCGCCATGACCCTGAACAAGGCTTATCGCACCATCGTGCGCGAGCAGAGCTTCATCCATGGCCGCGATGCCACAGTACGTCCGCCGCTGAACGTGCACTGGATGGTGCCAACCGGTGAGCCTACCGGGATCCCTGAGGCGATCGACAATCAGCACTGAGGGGAGCACGAGCTTCCTCTGGCATGCAAAGCCCGCGAGCCGCCTCTTGGCGAGCGGGCGCGTAACTGCTCAGGCTATCCCAAAATAGTACTGTACAGAGCGACACACCTTAAAAGGGCTAGTAGATACACCCTCGCTCAGACATGAGCGTGCATGTGTTGGCGCTTGTGAACAAGCGTTAGCATAAATGTATCGGTTCATGGCTGGAATAGACTCCGGTGATCGATCGAGAAAGCAGACGTGGGCTCGCCATGCCTGGCGTGATGAGCACCATACAGCCTAAGCCGCGCCGTTCGGTACATCATCACGGTGAGATGTCCGATTGATGAACATTCGATGACCGTCAAGGGGTGGAAACCCTGAACCCGCACCGTTAACATCGGCGTGCCCGAACCAACAGCGCCGCGACTTCGTCAGCGCAGAACGGCGCAACGGTCAAACTCAGCCCTAGCCCTGGAGCCCCAGCAAATGCTGCCCTTGGATGTGATCATTGGGTTCGAGGAGCGCGCCATCCGGCCCTTCGCGTTCGATTGGGAATGCGTCCTTGAACAAGGCTATCGCTGTTTTCTTGGTTCCGAGAGCTGTGTGCTGGACATCGGCGGACATGCCGGGCGCCATGCCCGCGTCTTCGTCAACGAACTTCGCTGCCGTCAGGTCGTTATCTTCGAGCCCTTGACTGAGCAGCGCGATGCGCTGCAACGCGAGTTCGGGCGCGCGCCCGGTGTTCGTGTGCTGCCCTACGCGCTCTCCAGCGAGAGCGGGCGGATGGACTTCGTCGTCAACCAGACCGCTCCCGAGGAATCCGGTCTGCGCGAGCGCCTCTACAACGATCCCGCTGGCAAACGGCTCGAGACCATCGCCGTCGATGTCACAACGCTCGACGCCCTCGGTGAGCATATCGGCGAACGCCTTGACTACATCAAAATCGACACCGAAGGCGCCGAGATCGACATTCTGCTCGGTGCCGCTCAGACTCTGGCCAAGTTCAAGCCGATCGTCTCCGTCGAATATGGCCTCTCGTCCTATACCGCCTATGGCCACGACCGCATGACTCTGTACGAGACTGCCACCGCGCTTGGATACAGCATTTGCGACCTTTTCGGTAATCCCTTCGATCGCGAACAATGGGATAATGTCGTTGATCGCTTCTATTGGGACTATTATCTCGTCCCAAATAGCAGGATTTCCGACTTTCGGGGGCAACTTTGGGATGTTGTCTATCGCGAGCTGGAATCCCGCTGCACAAAAAACTTAGACAAGAAGAAGTCGATATTCGCAATGTAAAAAAGTAATCGAATATTTTCTATGCGTATTCAATACAATTTTTCTGAAAACAGCATCGTTCGCTACATTATTATTGGCTTGCACTAACAGCGTTTCTTCGGCGCGATTGATCGTGCCTTGCGGAAAAAGGCAAGAAGAGGCAGAATTAACACGTATGGAGCCGGGGAAACTTATTGTCTACCATCGCTCCATGTACGATGGTGAATTTATAACCGCGCGAAAATGGGATGGCTACTGCGAGATTCGTGATGAATTCTATATCTGCTCCGCTGGAGACAAGCACTAATAAAAGCGAAAATCCAGAGTTGTCCGTTGTTGTTCCTGTTTATAATGAGGAGAAGTCGGTATCACATTTGCTGTCTGCTATAGTTGTCACTGTCGAAAATCTGGTTTCGGCTTATGAGTTAATAATCGTGGATGACGGATCGGTGGACGGTACCGCTGATCTCCACTGATCGCAATCGCCGGACTAGGAATAGTAGCTGTTTTTATTTCAATTATTTTGATGATCCAAACCTTGATAAACTATTTCTTAGGAAATGCTGTTGCGGGCTTTACGACCGTACTTATAGCCATCTCGTTTTTTGGTAGCATAACGCTACTGTCGGTCGGCGTTGTTGCTCTGTATATCGCTAAGATCTACGACGAGCAGAAGGCTCGGCCCGTCTATGTCGTTCGCACTGAGCGACGTACAATGGACAGTCAGTTAGTCGAATGAACCTCCCACTCATCCTCCAGTTCACCCGCCAGGACCTCATTGACCGCTACGCCGGCTCGGTCCTCGGCGGGCTTTGGACCTTCATCCAGCCGCTGATCAACATGCTGGTGTTCATCCTCGTGTTCTCCCAGCTCATGGGCGCGCGCCTGCCCGAGATCAGCGGCAGCTTCAGCTACAGCGTCTACCTGATCGCTGGGCTGCTCGGCTGGATCGCCTTCGCCTCGACCCTCACGCGCACCACCACAGCCTTCCTCGACAAGGCCCACCTCATCAACAAGGTCCGGCTCGCGCTCTGGGGGCTGCCGCTGTCCATCGTGCTCAGCGATAGCATCGTGTTCCTGATCTCGATGGGCTTCTTCCTCAGTTTCCTGCTGCTGATCGAGCACCCCATCAGCCTCCACTATCTCTGGATACCGCTCATCTTCGTGCTGCAGCAGAGCTTCGCCTACGCGCTCGGCATGGTGCTCGCCATCCTCGGCGTCTTCCTGCGCGACATCCGCGAGCTGGTCACCGTGGTGCTGCAGGTCTGGTTCTGGCTCACCCCGATCGTCTACGTCTTCAGTATCATCCCCGAATCCATGCAGCCCTGGCTACGGCTCAACCCGATGTTCCCGGTGGTCGATGCCTACCATTCCGTCGTCCTGCTCAACGCCAACCCGCAGCCGCTGGGTCTCATCCTGCTGGCCGCTGCCGCCGCCCTGCTGTTCGCTCTCGGGCGCTGGCTGTTCACCCGCCTCGAGCGCGACATCCGCGACCTCATCTAAATCCTATGATCGAAGCCATTGGTCTCACCAAGACCTTCAAGCTCTACCACAACCCCTCCGATCGACTGCTCGAAAGCCTGCTGCGCAAGCCACGCCACCGCCGCCATACCGCGCTGGAGGACATCTCCTTCCGGGTCGAGCACGGTGAGACCCTCGGCATCCTCGGTCGCAACGGCGCTGGCAAATCCACCCTGCTCAAGCTGCTGATGGGCGTACTGCTACCCGATCGTGGCGAGCTGCGCCTCAGCGGCAAGCTCACCGGCCTGCTCGAACTCGGCACCGGCTTCGACACCGGCCTCACCGGCCTGCAGAACATCGAGCGCAATGGCCGCCTGCTCGGCATGAGCAGCCAGGAGATCGGCGCCCGCCGCGACGCCATCATCGCCTTCTCCGAGCTGGGCGACTACATCGCCGAGCCGCTGCGCACCTACTCCTCCGGCATGACCATGCGGCTGGCCTTCGCCATCGCCATCCATGCCGATCCGGCCTGCTTCTTGGTCGACGAAGCGCTCTCGGTCGGCGATGCCCACTTCCAGCAAAAATGTATCCGTCGCATTAAACAATTCCGCGACAACGGCGGCAGCCTCATCTTCGTCTCGCACGATCTCAACGCCATCAAGCTGCTCTGTGATCGCGCCATCGTCCTCGAACAAGGCCGCCTCATCGCCGCCGGCACCCCTGAGACCGCCGTCAACGACTACAACCGCCTCATCGCCGGCCTCGACGATGAGCCCATGGCCATGCGTATTGGTGCGAGTGCTGGTGCTGACGCCGAGCACGGCACTGGCTACGGCAACCTTGCCCTCGAGATCACCCACGGCGAACTCCAAGGCGACGACTCTGGCAGCCACATCGTCAGCGCCGGCGAACCGGTCCGCGTGCGTCTGCACATCGCCGCTCATCAGAGTCTCGATGAGTTCACGCTCGGCATCCTCATCCGCGACCGCTTCGGCCAAGACGTCTTCGGCACCAACAGCCACTTCCTCCAGTACCCACTCGCCGCGCGCGCCGGCGAAGCCCAGGTGGTCGAACTGCGCTTCCCGATGAACCTTGCGCCTGGCCAATACACCCTCACCGCCGCGTTGCACAGCGCCCACAATCACCTGCAAGACTGTTACCACTGGTGCGATAATCTGCTCCGCTTCGAGGTCGCCGGCATCATCGGCCCGGTCTTCTACGGCGTTGCCCGCCTCGAGCCGCAGATCAGCGCGAGCGAGGTAGCGGCGTCATCCGCCCATCACCCGAATCTCGCTGCTGTATGAATCAAGAACACCCCGGCGCCCATCCGCCCCTGGATGTCGACGCCCTGATTGCGCGCATCAAAGCGGAAGCCGCTGCAGGCGTTGAGGAGGCAACCTCTAACGCAGCCCCGGCCGTTACCGCCGCAGTGGCCGCTCGCCCAGGGTCAGGCGTCGGGTCAAACAGGCAGCCAACCGTCGACACAATGCCAAACCCTGGGGCGGCATCGGAGGCGGTCTCCAGCCTCGGCATCCTGCTCAGCCCGCTCGACCACGACGGCTTTCTCGCCCAGGCCTATCAGCACCTGCTCGGCCGCGCGCCCGATCCAGCCGGAATCGGCAGCTATCGGCCTTACCTCAGCCGAGGCGGCAGCCGGCTGCTGGTGCTCTATGCACTGCGTTATTCGGTCGAGGGTAAGGCGCATGCCCGTAGCCTAAGTGGCTCCTTCGCGGCGCGCCCGCCGCTCGACAAACCTGCTCCCTGGCGCTGGCTCTATCGCCTGATGCCAGTGAAACGGGTGCTGGGTCCACTCTTGCGCGGCGCCGAGCGGCGCTATCTGAGGCGGCATCCCGAGGTCTTCGCGCACCGCGTCCAGCAGCAACTGACCCAACAGCAGACGGCGCTGGCGCAACAGCTCGAACAGATGCGCCAGGAACACTCCGCGCGCGCCCAAGCCCATGAAGCCGAGCTGGCCGATCTGCGCGAGAACCATGGCCACCTCGCCGAGCGCACACTCGCCCTCGAGACCGAAGGCGAACGACTGCGCGGCCAGGGCGACTATCTGACGGAGCGCGCCCAAGTGTTCGAGACGCACGTCCAGCACATCCCGCAACTCCAGACCGAACAGCAGCACCTGCGCGGCGACCAGCGTAACCTCGCCGAACGCGCGCTGGCGCTCGAGAGCGAAACCGCCAAGCTGCGCGGCGGTGGCGAATGGCTGCAACGGCAACTCGACGACGCCAAAACAACCCTCGAGAACCTCAACAACCTAGCCACCGATGCCCGCGACGCCATCGGCAGCGAAGTCGCCCGCCGCGAGCGCCTGAGCAAGGATCTCGACTTCATCCGCAGCGACCTGATCTACCACCGCAGCCAAGCTCAGGAACTGCTCCAAGCCCTACGCGCGGCTCAGGAGTCCCTGCCCACGCCCGGCAGTCAGCCCGCACCAAACGCCGCCGAATCATCGCCAAACACCGTCGAGCCGCCCCGATCTGCAACGCTGCAACAGGCCATCGCGCACACCGCCGACGACCGCCTCGACGCCTACTATGTCGCCTTCGAGGAGGAATTCCGTGGCGCCCCCGAGCAGATCCGCGCCACGCAAGAGGGCTATATCGCTGAATTGCAAGCCGCCGCCGTCGTCACCTCGGACGCGCCCGTGCTCGACCTCGGCTGCGGCCGCGGCGAATGGCTCGCGCTGCTCGCCGAGCACGGCCTTAGCGCCCAAGGCATCGACACCAACGCCGTCATGGTTGAGCGCTGTCGCTCGCAAGGGCTCAAGGCACGCTGCGAAGACGCCCTCGTCGCCCTCCAGTCCCTGCCCGACGCCGCCCTCGGCGCCGTCAGCGCCTTCCACCTCATCGAGCATCTGCCGTTCGCCGTGCTGCACGCGCTGCTCGAGCAGGCCCACCGCGCGTTGCGCCCCGGTGGCGTGCTCATCCTCGAGACCCCCAACCCCGAGAACGTCCTCGTCGGCAGCCACACCTTCTATCACGACCCGACCCATCGCAACCCGATGACGCCGACCGCCACCCGCTTCCTGGTGCGCTATCTCGGCTTCACTGACCCCGAGATTCGGCGCTTGCATCCCTATCCCGACAGCGCCAAGGTGCCCGGCGACGACCCGCTCACCGAGCGCGTCAACGGCCACCTTTGCTGGCCGCAAGACTTCGCTATCATCGCTCGCAAGCCAGCACCCAGCCGCGCCAAGAAGAACCAATGAGGGTCCTGGTCACCGCCAACATCACCCCCTTCCTGCACGGCGGCGCCGACTACCACATCGAAGGGCTCACCGCCGCGCTTCAGGCCCAGGGCCACGAGGCGCTGTGCCTGCGCCTGCCGTTCAACTACCACCGCCCGCGAGACATCGGCGCCCTCATGACCTTCTGCGACGGCCTCGACCTCAACCAGCCCAACGGCCAGCGCGTCGACGCCCTCATCAGCCTGCAATTCCCGGCCTACGGCGTGCGGCACGACAACCACCGCCTCTGGCTCATGCACCAGCACCGCAGCGCCTACGAACTCCACGACCCGGCCCAGGCCAGCGCCGAGGACAGCGCCCTGCGTGCGCGCATCCACGCCTTCGACGACCAAGCCATCGGCCGCATCCCGCGCCGCTTCGCCAACTCCGGGCGCGTCGCCGAGCGCCTGCGCCAATACAATGGCCTCGAGGCCGAACCGCTCTACCATCCGCCGCACGCCGCCGAGCGCTTCCACGGCGCCGAGGCCCAGGGCTACCTCTTCTTCCCCTCGCGCTTCGAGACCCTCAAGCGCCAGGAACTGCTCATCCGCGCCGCCGCCCAGGTGCGCTCACCGGTGGTCTTCCTGCTCGCCGGCGACGGCGGCCAGCGCCCGCACTGCGAGCAGCTCATCGCCGAGCTGGGCGTCGGCGCGCGCGTGCGCCTGCTCGGGCGCGTCAGCGAGGCCGAAAAACGCGCCTACTACGCCCACAGCCTGGCCGTGTTCTACGGCCCGCGCGACGAGGACTACGGCTACGTCACCCTCGAGGCCATGCTGTCATCGAAGCCCGTGATCACCTGCACCGACGCCGGCGGCCCACTCGAGCTGGTGCGCCACGAAGTCACCGGCCTCATCGTCGAACCCACGCCCGAGGCCATCGCCGCCGCCACCGATCGCCTCTACCGCGAGCCGGCCCGCGCGCGCGCGCTCGGCGCCGCCGGCCACCAACGCTATCACGCACTCGACATCAGTTGGCCGCAGGTGGTGACCAGGCTGCTCGCCTGATGATACCCAGCCTGCAGCCCAAGCCCTAACCCCGGATTCAGCCCGACCGTAAAGGACTCGACACTCGTGAAGATCGCCCTCGTTGCCCCCAGCGCCGTCCCCTTCCTCGTCGGCGGGGCCGAAAAGCTCTGGTGGGGCCTGCTCAGCGCCATCAACCAACACACCGAACACCACGCCGAACTCATCAAGCTGCCTAGCGCCGAGCACGATTTTTGGAGCCTGATCGCCAGCTACCGCGCTTTCAGCCAGCTCGACCTCGAGCACTTCGACCTCGTCATCAGCACCAAATACCCGGCCTGGATGGTCGCCCACCCCAACCACGTCTGCTACCTGCAGCACAAACTGCGCGGCCTCTACGACACCTACCATTTCAGCCAACTGCCGACCGCGCTGCCGCGCCTGCCAGAGGCCCTGCAACCGCTGCGCGCCCTGCTCGAGCACAGCTGCGGCGAGCGCGCCGAACTCGAGCCGCTGTTCGCCGAACTCGAACGCCTGCGCACCGAGGTCGCGCCAGCCAGCCCCGCGCTCGCCAGCCCCGCGCTCGCCAGCCCCGCGCTCACTGATCCGGCAGCCGCTGCTTCGGCCTGCGCCGACCCAGCGCTGGCCGAGTATTTCCGGCTCCCCAGCCCCCTGGTGCGGCGTATCGTCCATGTACTCGACAACATCGGCCTCGCCCCCGGCGCCATCCGCCGCTACCTGGCCATCTCGCGCACCGTCGCCGAGCGCGCCGACTACTTCCCGCCCGGCGCCGAGGTCAAGGCCCTGCATCACCCCTCCGACCTGCCGCGCGCCGAGTGCATCGGCTACCAAGACATCTTCACCGCCAGCCGGCTCGACCATCCCAAGCGCCTGCACCTGCTCATCGACGCCTTCCGTCAGGTCGAGACCGAGCGCCACTTCCGCATCGCCGGCACCGGCCCGGCCGAGGCCGAGCTGCGCGCACGCGCTGCCGGCGACCCACGCATCCAGTTCCTCGGCCACATCAGCGACGATCAGATCATCACCGAATACGGCCGCGCCCTGTTCGTGCCCTTCGTCCCCTACGACGAGGACTACGGACTCATCACCCTGGAAGCGATGCGCGCCGCCAAGCCCGTGCTCACCAGCACCGACGCCGGCGGCGTCAACGAACTCGTCGAGCACGGGCGCACCGGCTACAGCGTGGCCCCCGAGCCTGAGGCGCTCGCCGCAGCCATGCGCTGGCTGCTGGCCGACTCCGCCGCCACCCAAGCGATGGGTGAGCGCGCGCGCGCGCGAGTAGCCGGCATCGACTGGCCGCACACGCTCGAAGTGCTGCTGCGCACGCCGGTTCCGCTAGTACGGACAGCCGTTCGAGCACAAGAGCAAAAGGCTTGTCAGACACAGACAGGGGGGCCGCGAGGGATTCATTCGCCTAGGCAAGCACCAGCGCAGAACCGCGCTCAGCGTCAGCTTAAACCTCGGCCCCAAATCGTCGTCGCCGTCGACTTCCCGGTTTATCCACCGCGCGGCGGTGGTCAGGCGCGCATCTACCATCTCTATCGCGCGCTCGCCGAGCAGGCCGACTGCACCCTCGTCAGCCTCTGCGACGACCCCGCCAGCGCCGGGCGCCATGAACTCGCCCCCGGCCTCGTCGAACAGCGCATCGCCAAGAGCCACGCCCACCGGCAGGCCAGCGCCGAACTCGACGCCGAACTCGGCGTCTCGGCTGGCGACATCGCCACCCTACTGCATCAGCACAAGACGCCCGCCTATGCCGAGGCGCTCGCCAGCGCCGCCGCCGACTGCGACCTGCTCATCGCCTCCCATCCCTATCTCTACCCCAGCATCGCGCCGCTCAAACCCGCGCGCCTGTGGTATGAAGCCCACAATGTCGAATGGGACATGAAGCGCGCCGTGCTCGGCGCCGGCAGCAGCGGCAGCACCAGCCATTACCTAGACCAAGTCGCCGACACCGAGCGCGCCCTCTGCCACGACGCCGAGCAGATCCTCGTCTGCACCCAGGCCGACGCCGCGCGCCTTGCCGAATGCTACGGCATCGAACCCGCCCGCTGCCGCGAGGTTCCCAACGGCGTCGACACCCGCGCCGTCACCTTCACCGATCCGCAAGCCCGCCAGGCCGCGCGCCGGCGCCTCGGCCTCGGCGCGCGCCGCACGGCGCTGTTCATCGGCAGTTGGCACCAACCCAACATCGAGGCCGTCGAGGCGCTCAAGCCCATCGCCGCGCAACAGCCGGGCATCGATTTTCTCATCGTCGGCAGCGTCTGCGCGCATCCGCTCATGCAGGGCCGCCCGGCCAACCTGCACGCGCTCGGCGTACTCGCCGATGCCGAACTCGCCTGCCTGCTCGCCGCTGTCGATCTGGCGCTCAACCCCGTCACCAGTGGCTCCGGCACCAACCTCAAGATGCTCCACTACGCCGCCGCTGGGGTGCCCATCCTCAGCACCCCGTTCGGCAACCGCGGGCTCGCCTTCATCGACGGCGAGCATCTCTGGTGCGCCGAGCTGGCCGCATTTCCCGCAGCCCTGGCGCGGTTCGCGCGCACGCCGGCCGCCGCCTGGGCCACACGCCTTCAGGCCGCCTTGCGCCTGACCCAACAGCATTACGACTGGCGCGCCATCGGCGAGCGCCTACTGCACCGGCTCTGAGCACGGCGCGGTGGTGCTTGTTGTAGATATGTGCGCTCGCACAAGGAAACTCCCTTAGTGTAAGATCATGCGGCGCATCAGCCGTTAAGCCGCCTCTTTATCAGTGAATTCTAGCTCGATGCCACCAACTGTTGTGTTTGTGTTTCAGCTTGACTTTTTTGCATCACGGACGATACTAGCATTGCCCCGTAAAGTTCGTGCTTCAGCACTTACTGCCGACTATAGTGATTGGCTTAGCGGGGCTAGCGTGATACTTTTGCATTGGCTAAAACACAGCGAGCAGTATCGCGCGGCACCTTCACCAGCCCCGACGCAGAAGCTCAAGCGCTCAATCCTTCATCCTTCAGCTCCAACTACCCCTGACTGAACCCGACCTAGCGTTACACAGGAGAACGAAGAAATGGCAAGCCAAGACTCCATGATTGCCGTCCAACAGATGTATGTCGCCTACTACGGACGCCCCGGTGACCCGGGCGGCGTCGAGTTTTGGGCCACCAAGATCGACGAGGGCGAAAGCAGCATCGGCGACGTGCTCAACGCCTTCGGCAGCTCCGCCGAGTATCTCAACAACTTTGCTGCTTACCTCGACGACGACGGCCAGCTCGACGACGCCGCTGGTGCCATCACTCAGCTCTACCAGCAGATGTTCAACCGCGACCCGGAGGAGGCCGGTCTCAACTTCTATGTCGATCTGCTCGAGAGCGGTGCCTCGTCGCTGGCCCAGATTGCCGCCGACATCGCTAACGGCGCCAAGAGCGAAGACGCCCCCGATCTGAAGGTTCTCAACAACAAGATCGATCTCTCGCTCTACTTCACTGGCCAAGTCGCTGCCGAGGGTCGCCGTTTCACCGGTGACGACATCACCGACGCCCAGGCCATCCTGAGCGCAGTCGACGAGACCAATCAGAGCATGGCCGATGCGCGCGCTGCCTCCGACGCGCTGATCGCGACCATGGCCGGCGGCGAGCCGATCCCGACCGTGCTGACCCTGACCCAGGGCGCCGACAACCTGCAGGGCGCCGACGGCGTTGACAACACCTTCGAGGCCCCGGTCACCCAGAACGAGACTGGCTCCGGTCAGTTGGCCAACACCTTCGAGACCGGCGACGTGCTCGACGGCGGTGCCGACAGCCTCAACACCCTGCGCGCCGACCTGATCGACACCGGCACCATTGGCGATGGTTTCCAAGGCGCCGCCATTTCGGCCACCACCAGCAACATCCAGAACGTCTTCCTGCGCGCGCAGACGCGTCGGGTCGATACCGCCGACAACACCACCGATCCATCGACCGTCGATGCCGAAAAGATGCAGGGCGTCGAGCAGTGGTGGACCGACGGCAGCCGCAGCGACATCCGCATCGAAGACATCCGCACCGTGCCCATGGACACGGTCTTCGGCATGCGCTCGACCGATCCTTCGGTGGATTACGAGGCCTACTTCAATCCGCTCTACATGGAAGGCCTGATCGATACCGAATCGGTTCTCTCGCTGTTGATCCAGCAGGTCGACGAAAACGGTAACCTGGTGGTTGGCGCCGAACTCGAGAACATCACCGTGCGCGAGGTCAACTTCGACCTTGGCGGCGAATCCTTCACCCTCGCCAACGACGCCATGCGCGCGGCCAACACCTGGGCCGAGCTGGAAGTCGCCATGACCGAGGCCCTGGAAGAAGTCGGCCTCGGCGGCCTGAGCATCACCGATGCGGGTAGCGGCCTGTTCGTGATCGAGGATCCCGAGGGGCGCGCCTTCGCGGCTGAGGCCCAGGAAGCCCTGATCTTCGGCGCCGCTTCCGACATCGACGTGCGCAACCGCGTTGAAGTGGGCATCATCGACGAGGACGGCCCCACCGAGACCACCCTGGTGCTCGACGGCGCCGGCAACGGCTCGCGCGGCGGCAGCGTCAACCTGGCCGCGATGTCCGGTGACCGCGGCATCGAGGTGATGGACGTCATCGTCGACCGCGCCAGCCACATCACCTCCCTGTCCTCGGTCAACAGCCCCAACACCAGCGGGCGCTCCTTCGACACCGAGAACCAGCTCGAGGAGGTCTACGTTAGCCACTTACTCGACGGCGCCCAGGGTGAGCTGCAAATCGGCTCCCGCACCGTAACCTCCGATGGCGAGTCCACCACCACCGACGATCGCCTGGTCAACAATGGGCTGACCGATGTGCGCGTGTTCGATGCCTCCGGCTTCGTCAGCCCGATCAAGCTCGGCGCCAGCCTGACCGACGAGGTCTTCAACAAGTACCTCGACCCGGCCGAGGGTACCGTTCAGTTCAGCTACCTGCTCGGCGACGGCGGCGACAACCTGAGCCTTGATGTCGACCCCAACGTCTCGCGCGACGTCGACTTCGCGCTCGACATCGTCGGCGGCCTCGGTGACGACCGCATTAACCTCACCGGCATGGTCGTCAAGAGCACCATCGACATCGATGGCGGCGACGGCATCAACACCGTCTCGGTCGACAGCACCACCGCAGATGACGTGGTCGCACGTTCCAACTTCGGCGAGTTCGTCAACATCAACGCCTTGGTCGTGGAAGGCGCGAACGACACCACGCAGGACGTCGTCACCGGCAACCTCGGTGGTCTAAGCGAGATCGTCGTCGCCACCTGGCTGCAGCCACAGAATGTCCCGCCGCTGCCACCCTTGACGCCGCAGCAGCGGGCGGTTGACACCACGCTGAGTAATCTGGAGCCGGAGACAACCGTCATCGTCAGCGGCGAGAACCAGACCCTGGGCAACGCCAACAGCGACAGCGATCAGTTCTTCGGCACGATCGCGATCGACGGCTCGATGGAAAGCAACCAGCTTGTCACGCTGTACAACACGGCCCGCTTCGACGGCCAGTTGGTGGTCAACGCCCTGAGCATCGACCGCAACGACAGCAACGCCAATCCGCTCAGCGAGGTCGACACCATCACCATCGACTCGCAGGCCCGCCTCGACCGCGAGCAGTCCAATGCCGTGTCCAACCTGTTCGCCGGCAGCGCGCGCGAGGTCATGCTCATCGGCGACAAGGATCTCGGCATCAACGTGCAGGAGCTGGCCCAAAAGCCGACCAACACGGCCATCGAAAAGCCGCTGACCGTCGACGGCTCCGAGCTGGAGGCCGACCTGACCCTGGGCTTCAACGCCGCCCTGAACCAGGAAGGCAACGATGACAACCTGATCGGCACCGACAACGAGAACGACAGCCTGGTGCTGCATGGCAACATGGGCACCGACCTGGAGGAAGGCGAGGCCTTCAACGCCAGCGTCGCGGGCTTCGAGCATGTCCAGTTCGGCTACCGGGCCGGCCTCGACGTGGCCAGCGCACTAGGCGTTGCCGGCGGCGCCGCGCGCGTCGCCTCCGGGATCTACGATGCCGGCGGCGATTCGGGCGTGAGCACCTACCAGATCGCCAACATCACTCCCGGTGGCGTGCAGCTGGAGAACCTGAGCAGCAACATCGACGTCATCCTCGGCGAGGCGAGCACGAACCCGGCCGCTACTAATAGCCAGATCCTCGGCGGGCCGATCACGCTCAACGGCAGCGGAGATCAAACCGTCATCAACATCCAGGTGCTCGAGGAGATCGCGTCCAGCGGACTGCGGGCCATCCGCATCAACGAGTACAGCACCATCAATGTCGATGTCGATCACGCTGCATCAGACTTCGCCCCCGGCGAACGCTTGGGCTTAACCCTGATCATCGACCCCGTAGCCCGTGCCGACGAAGACATCAGCACCGATGCGAACAACCTCAACATCGACGCCCAGGTTGGCGTTGATCTGCGGGCTTCGCAATTCGTCGATGGGCTCGACATCACCACCGGCAGCGGTGACGACCTCATCAGCATGGTCAGCGCGACTAACCTGACCGTCGATGCCGGGGCTGGCGCCGATGTCTTCTACTACGAAGGCTTCGACGACTCCCCCACCGGTGAGCGCGATACGATCCTCAACTTCACCTCGAGTGGGGAAGAGGCCGACAGCCTTGACGTCTCGCAAGTCGTCGCCAATCTGCAGGCCACGCTCGGCTTCCAGTTCTTCACCTTCCTCGGCTCCGTGAGCGGCACCGATGGTGACGTCAACCGCAAGTTCAACGAGCTGAGCACCGGTTTCGGCAACGACGTCCTCAAGGCGCTGTACGACACCGACCGTGGCGAGCTGTTCTTCGACACCAACGGCAATGGCCAGATCGCCGGTGCCGACGGCGCGGATCTCTCTATCAAGATGCCTGCGGTCAGCGGCATGTCCAATGGCAACTTCGTCGCCGAGGATGCCGCCGGAGACTCCATCACGGCCGAGTCCTTCAGCCTGCGAGCGCTTTTGGGGCTCACTCCGGAGGAAGTCGCCGACCTGCCTTACATCGTCCTGGCCGACTCGGCCGAGAACCTGCTCGCCAATAACCCCGCCACGCTCAATGGCGTTGCCCGCACCACCAACAACGAAATCGTTGTGACCGGTGACCCGACCGAGCAGCAAAAGCTCGACCTCGAGGCATTTGGCCTTGCGAACGGCTTCGGCGTTCTCTTCCAGATCGACGCCGATCGTCCAGAGCCGCCGGTGCCGCCGGTGGAAGGCATCCTGGTCGGCGAGGCCATCGAATACACCGCCGTCGATGGTGAAGAAGACCGCTTCGTCATCGACATCTCCGGCTCGCCGGAGGACGAGGTGTTCGGCCCTGGCTTCGATGGCACCGCCGAAATCCTCAACTTCAACGCGGATGAAGACACCCTGGTATTCAGGAATGTTGGAGACAGCGAGATCACCATCGATGATATCCTCGCCGCGAGAGGGTTCAACGTGAACCAAAACGTGTTCGAGGATCAACTCGACTATCTCTTCAACATTGATCCAGCCGGCAACGAGTCCACCATCGAGGTCAGTGGCGTAGGCGCGCAGAGCGTCGACTTCATCGAAGTGGTGTAGCCGTCCGCGGTAACCAGCAATGCCGGGCTTCCCGCACGGGAAGCCCGGCGCGTAACCGAAGCAAGACCTGCAATCGCATACAGAGGAAACGGCAATGGCTGACAATATTCGTTTTACCAACGGACCTGACGACATCCTCATCTCCGCAGCTGACAGCAACTACTTGGGTCTGGGCGGCGATGACACCTACATCATCTCCCCGGACTTCGTTCAGGCCGGCGACACGATCAACATCAACGACACCCTGGGCGCCAACCGCGTTGAACTCGTCGGCGGCCTGGAGATTGCCTCCTCGCAGCTCGCCACCCTGGCCGACGGCACCAGTCAGCTCTTCCTGACCCTGAGCAACGGCACCAACATCCTCATCAACGGCGCCAACGGCTTCGGCTTTGACGTCGGCGGTGCCATCGGCGGCGTCGGCGCCACGCCGCAGACCTTCGAGGAACTGGTCACTCAGACCCTCGGCTACGCCGCCGTGCCCGCGCCCGGCGCGCCAGCGGTGCGCAACGACACCCCCGTCGATATCGGCGACACCGAGATCTTCACTGTCGTCGAGGCGCAGGACCTGCGAGCCGCTGGCGACCTGCCGGAAGACTACGTCATC